>DAIOXF010000011.1:0-10489 GCA_036758105.1 Candidatus Saccharimonadota bacterium
GTTTAGTGAAGCTGCTACAGCTGTATTATTTGCCAATTGTTGAGAAATATCACCAGCATAATTATCGGCAACAGTAGGTATCCCATAGGCCCGTTGGAGCTCGACGCCAGATTTATCTGCGCCATAATTCGACACAAGATGGGGCTGGATAGGTTGGGTTTGGCTGTCTTGATAATGAGCAATGGCGATTCCTAAAATAATAAAGATCAAAGACACAGGAAATATCAACAGATGACCTACGTTCAATAGTTGATTAGTCCAAGCTCGCATCTTGTCTAAAACACCTCCGCGTTACAAACTAATTATAAGTGACTTATATCACAAAATCAATAGCATAAGCTTAAACAAAAAGCCCGTCGGTATTCGACGGACTGTTTGTATGGTGGGCGCTGAGGGGCTCGAACCCCCGACCCTCTCGGTGTAAACGAGATGCTCTAGCCAACTGAGCTAAGCGCCCATTCCCAGAGATTATACACCAACATTTTGCCGCTGACTAGGGTTTATCTTCCAAATGCTCAATTTTGCTATCCATAAGCTTGACGATCATATGCGTCATGCTTGAATGAATAGCATATTTCTGCTATAATTATAAATAAGGAAGCCCGCGTAACGGGTATATTTTTATGAAAGACCCAAAATTTATTCGAAACATCGCTATTATTGCGCACGTTGACCACGGCAAGACTACTTTGGTTGATGGATTATTGAAACAAAGCCACACCTTTAGGTCAAACCAGGCCGAGATGGCTCAAGATTTAATTATGGATAGCGGTGATCAAGAGCACGAACGTGGCATTACAATTACCGCCAAACAAACATCAATCTATCACGGTGATTACAAAATCAACATCATTGACACCCCGGGTCATGCCGACTTTAGCGGTGAGGTTGAGCGAACTTTAAACATGGCCGACGGCGTCTTACTAATTGTTGACGCCCAAGAAGGCCCAATGCCGCAGACCAAGTTTGTCCTTTCAAAGGCGCTTGAACTGGGCCTAAAACCGGTTGTAGTTATCAACAAAATAGATAAGCCATCGCGTCGTATCGACGAAGTTGTTGACGAGGTTTCAGATCTTTTCTTGGAACTTGCCGTCGATGACAGTCAGCTGCATTATCCTGTATATTACGCAATTGGTCGCGAGGGCAAGGCGTGGCATGAACTACCAGATAATCCAGCCGAACATACCGATCTTGAGCCTATTTTTGAGGCAATTATTAACGATATCCCAGCACCAACTGTCGAAACTGACAAACCATTTCAGATGCTTGTAACCTCGTTACAGTACGATTCTTTCCTTGGTAAATATGCTATCGGCCGCATTACGCGCGGTAATATTAAAAAAGCCCAGCAAGTCGTTCTGATGAAGCGCGATGGCTCACTCATTAATGCCAAAATTGACAAAGTTTTTGGCTACCGCGGTCTAAACCGTGAAGAAATTACCGAAGCGGGTGCTGGTGACATTGTTGCCTTGACCGGCGTCGCTGATGCTCATATTGGTGAGACTATTTGCGATCGGGAGAACCCAGAAGCTTTACCTGTGATTGATATTGAACCACCAACGATTAGTATGTACCTTGGTCCAAACACCAGCCCACTAAAGGGTCGCGAGGCAAAGTACAATACTAGTCGTCAAATTGGCAACCGCCTAAAGCAAGAACTTGAAACTAACGTTTCGCTGCGTGTTCGAGACGAAGGTATCGGTTTTGTGGTGTCTGGCCGTGGTGAACTACACTTGTCAGTTTTGATTGAAACTTTGCGTCGTGAAGATTTTGAATTTGAAGTTGGACGACCACAAGCTGTGACTGTTGAGCAAGATGGTGTTGTTAAAGAACCCGTTGAAGAATTGTTGATTGAAGTTGCGCCAGAATTTTTGGGTGCGGTTAGCCAAGAGCTTGGCATCCGTCGCGCTACGCCGATTCGTCAAGAGCAGACCAGTAGCGGCACAACTCGTTCGACTTACATTATCCCAACTCGGGCAATGATTGGTCTTCGTAACTTGCTGTTAACTGCCACCAAGGGAACTGTGATTATGAACAGTTTGCCGCACGGCTATCAACCACTTGGTGCTAAACTGCAGCAGAATCGTAACGGTGCATTAATTGCCACCGAAGTTGGCTCAACCACGGCTTATGCCCTTGATGCTGCCGCCGCTCGCGGTGAGCTGTTTGTTGGTCCAGGTACAACCGTTTACCAAGGTATGATTGTCGGTGTTTACAACCGTCAGGGCGATCTTGATATTAACGTTTGTCGCGGTAAACAACTGACTAATATGCGTACGTCATCAAGCGACGGTGCAATTCAGTTGACGCCATACACCGACCTAAGCCTTGAGCAGTCGATTGACTTTATCGCCGATGATGAGCTGTTGGAAGTCACTCCAAAGAGCATCCGTCTTCGTAAGCGATTTCTTGATCCAAACAAGCGTAAACGCGCTGCTAAAAACTAATTAAAAAATCCCGCCCTAAAAAGCGGGTTTTTGGTTGACCTATAGCTTAAGCACCTTATACTGAGTATAGTGATTGTCAAAAATATTATCAACAAAGACAAAATAAAATCAGCTCTTGTTTCAACGGCTGGTCACTTGGTGCGCGCCCGCAGTAGTCCGGACGAGGCTTTGGGTGAATTGTTTGCCGATGTTCAAAAACGAAATATTTATGGTGACGGCAAAGTGTTTGTCGATTTGGTACCAAAACTTCGGGCAAAACAACTGCGCCAGGCTTATTTGAATGAAAAAGATAAGCCTGATTTCGATTTACATGATTTTATAGCCAGTCATTTTGTTGAAAAAAAAATTCATCAAGACGAGCCATATGTAAATGGCGGCCGCAGCATCTCTGATCATATTACTGTCATGTGGCGTCATCTAGAGCGCCGCAATCGGCTAGATCGCGGTTCTCTACTAGCATTGCCTTATAAATATATCGTGCCGGGTGGACGTTTTAACGAACAGCTCTACTGGGATAGTTATTTTATTATGTTGGGCCTGGCGGTCGATAATAACTGGGTTATGATTGAGGGCATGATTAAAAACTTCGCCTATATGATGCGCCGGTTTGGCCATATTCCAACCGCTAATCGCACGTATTTTTTGAGTCGTTCGCAGCCGCCATTTTTCTCGCACATGGTCCGACTATTGTCGCGCCATAAAGGTAAGACGGTTTTGGTTGAGTATTTGCCGTATCTATTGACTGAGTATCGGTTTTGGATGCGCGGTCAGTCCAAACTCAGTAAAAGTGAATATCAATCATATGCCAGGTTGGTCGAAATGTCCGACGGCTCACTTTTAAATCGCTATTACGATAATAAATTGACACCACGTCCCGAATCGCTACGTGAAGATACCGAAACGGCCAGTATCGACGCCAATCACGACCCTGAAAGGCTTTATCTGCATCTGCGGGCTGGTGCTGAGTCTGGCTGGGATTTTAGCACCCGCTGGTTTAATAGTAGCGAGGGGATATCGTCAATTCATACGGCTGATATTATTCCGATCGACTTAAATTGTTTACTTTACCAACTTGAAATGACGATTGCTGAGAGTTATCAGATTCTACGCCAACCAATGCTATTTAAGCGTTTTAAAAAGCTGGCTGACCGTCGTGCTCGTGCCATTAATAAGTTTTGCTGGAGTCCAGACAAGAACTTTTTTGTTGATTATGACTTCCACAAACAGGCCCCAACTGATTGTCTAAGTCTAGCCGGCGTTTTCCCGCTTTATGCAAAAATTGCAGATACTAAACAGGCGGCCGCAGTGGCGTACATGATTGAAAAATCTTTTCTTAAGGATGGTGGCCTTATGACAACGTTAACCGAAAGTGGCCAACAGTGGGACGGTAGTAACGGCTGGGCACCGCTGCACTGGATAGTTATAGAAGGTCTTCGTAACTATGGCTATCATAGCTTGGCGGATGACATAAAGCAGCGCTGGGTTGCGACTAACATGAAGATTTATGACAAGCAACAACGCTTGGTTGAAAAATATAAAGTCACTAACGGCGGAGGCTTAGGTGGCGGTGGCGAGTATGCTTTGCAGGATGGTTTTGGTTGGACGAACGGTGTACTTGCTGCATTACTTGACGAGCAGAAGCATGAGATTATTACAAAATAGTCTTATAAACGCTATAAAATTTATTATCCTGCTACACTAAGCTTATGCTTATTAGAAACAGCCACAACCCGATACTGACGGCTAGGGCCGATTTAGATTGGTGCACGAAGAAAGTCTATAACTGTGCAGTGTATAAGGACGGCGATACTTACAGGATGTTGCTTCGCGCCGTTGGTAATGATTGGATATCTCGGTTAGGTCTAGCCGAGAGTACTGACGGTATTCACTTCGCGTTGCAGAGTTCTCCGGTACTGTCACCAGAAAATGAATGGGAAGTAAAGGGCTGTGAAGATCCACGGATAGTTCGTATTAACGGTACGTACTATGTCGGCTACACAGCATTTGATGGAACGGTGGCTCGCGCGGCTATGACAACATCGGCTGATCTTAAACAGTGGAGCGAGAGGCGATTACTATTTCCGGGTTTAAGTAGAGAGAACTTGCCAATGGAGTGGTCAAAGGCGGCGGCGGTGTTCCCTGAAAAAATTGGTGATAGCTATTATTTATTCTTTGGCGATACCAATATATCTCCAGCGAAATCGCTAGACTTAAAAAACTGGACTTATATTGAACAACCTGTCATTAGTGCGCGACCTGACCATTTTGATAGCGCATATGTTGAAATGGGGCCACCACCAATTCGAACTGATCGTGGTTGGCTGGTCCTATACCACGGAATTGATCGATTTGATAATCAGCGAACGTATTGTTTGGGGGCTGCTCTTTTTGCGATTGATAATCCGCTGGAATTAGTTTGGCGATGTGAAGAACCGATACTTGCTCCAGTAGAGTCATACGAAAAGATTGGCATGATTGATATTATTGATGGTGGCTTTGAGACATTAAAATCAATTCAGCTAGAGGATATTAACCAAATGGCGGCCGAAGACCGACTACCAAAGGCGATATTTTGCTGTGGTGCGGTACTTGAGGGTGATATCGTACGGCTATACTATAGCGGTGGCGATACAGTTATTTGTACGGCTACGGTTGATTTACAAACTATTTTTAGTCAGTAGTCGGACGAGTTAGATGATTGCTAGAATTGATGCTTCAAACTTGTCTTTTGGAGGGAGCAGTTTTGCATTATGTGTCGTTGAACGGTAGTGCTTCATTGCGATAATAGCGGCAACCGACCACGCTTGAACTTCTTGTGGTGGCTGTTCTATACGATTAGTCTTGTTGTTTATAGTATCCCACACGTCAACAATTCGATCATTCAAAATTGGTTTATTCTGGCTATCACCACGGACAAACTCTGGAAATTTTTTGGTAACTTTGACAATATTAAAGAGTCTCTCTGATAAATTATTAGCTAGTTTGTTATATCCATGATTACGTAGACCTTCAACAAATAGATAATTATCCCAAAGCCAGATGCTTCCATTATGATAGGCACCAGGGCGATAACGTATTTCGTCACTTGCTAGTGTTCTGATGCCGCTGCCGGTTAGCATCTCTGGTGAAAAGAGGTTGGATATAATTGATTCACGATGACGCGTTGTTTCTGGATCGTTGCCTATTAGTAATCTTGAATGAAGTAAATGGCCCATATTTGATGCTCTAACTTTAAGCTGACGCAGTACACCGCTCGAGTTACGGTCTGTGCCGAGAATAAAATAGCCATTCTTATCATCAGTCCAGAAATAATCAATAATGGCTTTTTTGATTTTTTCGGCGCGCGTCCTTAAGTCCTGTGCCTCTGCTTTTTTGTCCATAAATTGTTCGTATAATTCGGCAGCATCTAGGAGGGCATCATAGGCAACCCTCTGTACTTCGATTGAAGCGACACCTCGGCTGTGATCGGCTATAGCACCATTATTATGGAAGTAGGCATCCCAAGAGTCTTTCCATACCTGATTTTCAATTCCATCCGGATTGCTGCGAATAGTTTCGATTAAACCTTCAGGGTTACTATCCATGCGAAGCTTGACCCATTCAACAGCCCGAGTAAGCGCTTCGGTCATAATTTGTGGCGAGCCGGCTCTGTCTGTGTATGGCCTAGACAGGAACGCGACGCCCTCGGTAGTGTTTTTACAATAAGCCCCGATAACTCGAATAAATTCCGGTGTAGCGTCAACCGATCCGTAGTAAGGCCAGTCCCAGCCATATTTTTCAGTTAGTTCTTGTCCTATTAGGTCGGTCGGGGTGCGATATTCATGAATTATACGTCCGGGTTCTTCTTCTCGGTTGGTATTGTATTCAACACCTTGCAGTTGGGCAAGTGACACCAGTGTTACTCTGGTAAGTTTTGGGTACATTGGCAGCAGATCCATAGCAACACGCAGGGCATCGCGACCGAACAGTGCTTCGTAGCGGTGAAGGTCTATAGAGTCATCGTCTTTACTATCTTCACTAGAGAGTGATGCTAGTATTGGACCGAAATCTCCAACCTCATTATTAATCTTGGCTTGGGCTAGGCGATAGAGCTCTCTCAGCGTAGATGGCGGTGCGGTTGATATACGTTCTGGCGATATAGTGACGTTGACTATTTTTTCACCAGGTAATAGTCGCAGATTTAATAATGAAGTAGATGGTACTGTTTCTGAGGAATTATCTACGAGTCGATCCATGTTGATAGTATAACCCCTAGAAGCCGTGCGTGGTATAATTGTTGAATATGAAAGGCGGTATATAATTATTTATACAGCCCATCTATGGAGACTGTACCTATGTCAAAATTGCGAATTGCAATGATTGCACCACCGTGGATTAAAATACCGCCTACCGGCTATGGTGGTATAGAAGCTGTTCTGGACGGATTAATTACCGGTTTAAAAAGACAAGACGTGACAGTCGAATTGTTTAATATTGGTATGACAAAAATAAGTGGGATTAAGGTCCATTCGCTATATAATTCCGAACAGTATAATTACATACATAAACCTATGTATGAAGCTATGCCGATTGTGTCGGCGCATCTACAGTTTGCGCTCAATGAAATCAAGAAAGATGGCAATTTTGATATTATTCATGACCACAATGGGTTTATCGGTCCGCAGGTCTTGGGCTGGGCTACTAGTGATCCAGATATTCCACCGGTCATTCACACGATACACGGGCCACCTTTTTCTAACCAAGATATGCTAAACAGTGGATTGCCAGATAACCGACCATTTTGGCAACAATTTGCCGCGATGGATTCACGGGTTTATTTAGTGGGTATATCTAACGCTTTAATGCGACCAGCTTCACCGGGTCTTAGGAAGCGCATTTTGCCGACTGTCTATAATGCGGTTGATGTTTGTAACTTTCAGTTCTCAGATAAAAAGAAGAAGTATTTTTTTACTTTGGCACGTTTCTCCAGGGATAAAGGGCAACACATAGCCGCAAAATTATGTGTCAAATTAGGCTACGAGTTGCAGATGGCCGGCTCAGTAGCAGGTATCACATCACCAAAACAATTAGCGCTTGAGCTCGCCAATCCGCTCAGCCCTTATCGTAACGCGCAAGACTTTCGCTATTACAGCGATGAAATCTTGCCTTATACTGTTAGAAGTAAAAAGATTAAAAACCTTGGTGACATTAGTGGTGTGCGCAAGCAGAGGCTGATGTCTGGTGCCAGGGCTCTACTATTCCCAATTGATTGGGACGAGCCGTTTGGAATGGCGGTGATTGAGGCTATGGCTTGCGGTACTCCAGTTGTAGCGATGAATCGTGGCGCAATGCCTGAAATCATCCAGCATGGAGTAAATGGTTTTTTGGCAAACACCGAAGAAGAGTTTGCTGAGTATATGCAACGAGTTGACGAGATTGATCCTTATGAGTGTCGCAAGTCGGTTGAGGCGCACTTCTCAGCAGACGTGATGGCTACGCAGTACGTTGAGCGTTACAAAGAAGTTATTCGTCGGTCGGCTCAACAGAAATAACTACAATTATTTAAAACATCTTTTGGTTTTTGATCTCGTCTGGTAAGAATCCTTTGTCGTGTTTAAAGTCGGCCTCCCATTTGTAGTCTTGGCCGTACCCTATGTCTTTCATGAGTTTAGTCGGAGAGTTACGCAGGTGCAGTGGCACTGGTGAATCAGGGTATTGTTTAGCAAGTGATTGGGCGCGGTGCATGGCATCGGTCGATTGGCGCGACTTCTCGCTCTTCGCTAGGGCGGCGGCAACGTGGAACAGGATATAGCTACTTTCGGGCATACCGACCCTTTCGACCGCTTGAAAGGCATTCAAAGCTAGTCCAAGCGCGCCATTGCCGGCTAGGCCAATATCTTCGCTGGCAAAGATTACCATACGACGTGCGATAAACTTGGCATCCTCGCCGGCATCAATCATACGCGCAAGGTAATAAAGAGTCGCCTCGGTGTCGCTTCCACGCATACTCTTAATAAAAGCACTGATGACGTTGTAGTGCATTTCGCCTTTTTTGTCGTAGCCTGGCACGCGTTTTTGCGCAGCAACTTTTACGACTTCTGGAGTAACTTTTTGTCCCATGCTAAGAGCAAGTTCCAGATTACCAAGTGCCACCCGGGCGTCGCCACCAGAAAGTTCAGCTAGGTAATCGAGGGCCGGCGCGGTAACTCGCTTGGTGGCTTTTTCGGATCTTAGCGCTTTTTTTAAAATCGTTATAATCTCATCTTTTTTGAGTGGCTCCAGTACCAACACTCGACTGCGTGACAACAGCGGATTGATAATTTCAAAGCTTGGGTTTTCGGTCGTGGCACCAATTAGCGTGATTAAACCAGATTCGACGTGTGGCAAAAAGGCATCTTGCTGAGCTTTATTGAAGCGGTGAATTTCGTCAACAAATAGAATGGTTCTAAGCTGTAAATTCCAGTTTTGACGGGCATGTTCGATGACTTTTTCAACATCTTTTTTGCCACTAGTGACGGCCGACAGCTCGATAAATTCCGCCTTCACTTCACCTGCAATAATGCGTGCCAGTGTGGTTTTGCCGCTGCCCGGTGGCCCCCAAAGTATCAAACTGACCGGTTCTTGGTTTTTGACAATTTGACGCAAAATCTCGCCATCACCCAATAGGTGGGTTTGACCAATGACTTCGTCTAGGGTATTTGGGCGCATTCTCTCCGCAAGTGGCACTCGTTGCATCCTTCTATTATACCCTGTATGCTAGACCAATAACATGAATCGAAAAACTATATTGTTAGTCTTCGGGGGTGAATCGTCCGAACACGAGGTTTCTGTGCTATCGGCACGTAATGTTTATGCCGCAATAAACAATGACAAGTTCGAGGTCATTTTGGCCTACATTGATAAATCTGGCGTTTGGTGGCTAATTGATGATATTGTCGAAGATATTATGACTGATACGGCTCAGCGGCTTATTCCAGCGCTTGGTTTGGGTGAATTTATGACAACTCCTGACTATAATTCGATTAAACCTGAAGTTATTTTGCCAATCTTGCACGGCCGAAATGGTGAAGATGGTAGCGTTCAGGGGCTGGCGCAGCTGCTGCATATACCGATTGTTGGCTGCGACATGACATCCAGTAGTATCTGTATGGATAAGCTTGCGACAAAGGAGATCCTCGAGGCCCATGATATTCTAGTCGCACCATATGCCGTACATCGTCAAGGTGCCCCTGTACCTGATTTTCAGATGATAACAGAGCGGCTGGGTAGTCCGATATTTGTTAAACCATCGCGGGCCGGTAGCTCGGTTGGTGTTAGTAAGGTCCGTAACGACCAGGAATTAATCGAGGCTTTAGCTGAGGCGCACCGTCACGATGAAGTTGTTTTAATCGAAAAGGCGATTAGTGGTCGCGAGCTTGAAGTGGCGATGCTTGGCAATCCGCCAGACCACGAGGCGAGCGTTGTTGGAGAAATCGTACCTGGCGATGATTTTTATAGTTATGACGACAAGTACGCCAGTTCTTCCAGCTCACAAACGTTGGTGCCAGCACCGCTTGATGACACCTTGTCTCTTATAGTCAGAAATACCGCTGATAATATCTATGAGTTATTGGGTTGCAGTGGTCTAGCTCGCGTCGATTTTTTCTTGGCGGAGGACGGTTCCTTGTATGCCAACGAAGTTAACACTATTCCAGGGTTTACTAACATCAGTATGTACCCTAAATTATGGCAAGCAAGTGGCCTGTCTTACGCCCAACTGATTGAGCGCTTAATATACTTAGCCCGTTAGTGATACAATAGAATTACAAACAAAGGAGGCGCATTGTGCTGTACTACTTACTGATCGTAATCATAATTTTTGTCCTGAGCGGGCTGAAGGTCGTTAACCAGTACGAGCGCGGTGTCGTCCTGACGCTCGGTAAATTTACCGGTATGCGCCAACCGGGTCTGCAAATTATTGTGCCGATTTTTCAGCGTATGATTCGCGTCGACATTCGTACTAATACGATTGATATTCCAAAGCAAGAGGTGATTACCAAAGATAACGTGACTGTCAACGTTGA
>DAIOXF010000012.1:0-10329 GCA_036758105.1 Candidatus Saccharimonadota bacterium
CGACTGGCTTGTCTAGGACATGATATTGATAACTGTAATCAGACAGAAGCGTCCGAAGTTCGGCGACACGTTCGCTAGGCTGGGTCGGCGTCATCAGCAACTACCTTTCTGTAAAGCAAGTAGACGTAGCTGGCGGCCCAAACAATCGTTAGTGAGCTTAGGGCGACTATCACGAACGGTATAACTGGTATACCCTGAAGCGCTGGCCATAAGTTATTTAGCCAGGTAACCAGCAAGATAACTGGCAGCATGACAATTACCCAAGCCATAAAGGCACACACAGCCATCCACAGCAGTCGCATCATAATCCTAACTCGACGGCCAATCACCAAATCACCGGCGGTTTTGATTGCCCGAAAAGGGTACATGCCGGGTAAGGTTACTACAACCAAGGCGATAATCGTACTTGTAATCCAGTAAAGCGACAATATACTCAGTAAACCAGCGACAATCCAAAACAGCATCGCTTCGACACCACTAGACAGTAAACCGGTACTCGATGCCGCCGAATATCCGATTAGCGCCAATGCAAATGGTATTAGTTGAATGACCAGAACCAGCCCAACGATAAACGTCGACAAGATTGGAGAGCCAGCATTATAAAGACCGTCGCGCAACTTGACCTTTTTGCTCGCCAAGATGTTTCTTAACATCCAAACGGTTGTTAGCCAAGTCAGTAGAGCGATAATAGTAGCGTATATCTGCTGGCCTTCGGTTAGACTTTGAGAAATTCCCCCAGACATAATCGTCAGAAGTAGCAGCCCAGCTTGGCCCAATTGACCAAAGTTACCCTTGAAAGCGTCACCACCTGTCTGTGTCAGAGTTGAGATTAAGGTCGTATAGGTGTCTTGCGACGCCATACCGACCAGCGCAATCGTTAAGATGGCATAAGCTAGTGCAAGCAACAAAAAAGTTTTTTTGAGGTGTAACAATGTCTTAATTGTATAAGCGGAAAATGACAAATAGCCAGGCATCTTAAGTGTACGAACATAGTCACGTCGGCGGGTCCGTCGAAAACTACGATGCGGACGGCGCGCTAAATAACGGTCCGTTGACGCGCGCATTCTTGCCATGGTGCCACTAATAAATTTAGGTAGCTTAATATTTAAGTTGCGTTTTTTTACGGATTCTTTTTTAGATACCATAAAGCTTAAAACTTATTCTCATTTTTATGTAGGCGCTCAATCCGGTCCTGCAGCGGTGGATGCGTACTAAACAACTTGCTAAAAAAACCTGGTTTTAGCGGATCGGAAATAAACAAATGAGCCGTGGATGTACTTTGCTTTTGCATTGGTCGGCCAAACTGTTCTAACTTAGCAAGGGCACTTTCAAGCGCTTCAGGGTTGCGGGTAGTTAGGGCACTGGTAGCGTCGGCCAAATATTCTCGCTGTCGGCTGACAGCCGTCTGCACAATCAAGGCAACAATCGGTGCCAAGATAATCACAATCAGGCCTATGACAAGCATGATTGGGTTGGCATTACTGTCGCTATTTCGGCGATTGCCGCCAAAAAACATACTTCTAAGCACAATATCCGACAAAAAAGCAACCGCACTGACTAAACCAAAGGCAATCATGCTTACTCGAATATCATAGTTTTGGACGTGCCCCATCTCGTGCGCCATTACAGCCTCAAGTTCACTATCGTCCATAATATCAAGCAGTCCTGAAGTTGCCGCCACAATAGCATGACGCGGGTCGCGGCCAGTTGCAAAGGCATTTGGCGCTGGGTCGTTAATAATATAAACCTTTGGGGTTTCTATGCCAGTAGTAATTGCCAGATTCTCAATGATTCGGTAAAACCGCGGGTTATCACTTTTTTCAATCTCGATAGCGCCAGTTGTAGCAACCGCAAGCTTGCCGGCTATAAAATACTGAATTAGCGCATAAATAGCCGCAACCGCCAGAATATAAGGTGCGATATTAGAATTACCGTACCAAACGTAACTAACCGCCCAACCAATCGCACCAATAATGCCAACAAACAGCGCCATTATAAAGATGGTGTTGCGTTTATTGGCAGCAATCGAACTATACATATCGATTTTTCCCTAGACTAGAATTTAACTTCGACAGGTTGTTCAGCTTGTTCTTGAGCAGCCGCATCAAGTTCGAAGAAATCACGTTTTACGAAGCCAAGCATGCCAGCAAAGACATTATTTGGAAATACTTGAATCTTGGTGTTAAGATCACGGACACCACCGTTATAAAAACGGCGAGACGCCTGAATCTTATCCTCGGTGTCGACTAATTCAGACTGTAGCTGCAAGAAGTTTTGATTTGCTTTTAGGTCTGGGTAAGCTTCAGCGACGGCGAACAAACTCTTCAATGCACCCTGTAATTGATTTTCGGCGGCGGCAGTTTCTTTAACGCCCGTGGCGTTGACCATGTTAGCGCGAGCAGCTGTGACGGCTTCAAATACACCACTTTCGTGAGCAGCATAACCCTTAACACTATTAACAAGATTTGGAATCAAATCAGTACGACGTTTCAATTGAACAGTGATGTCGCTCCAAGCTTCATCAACTCGAACCTTTAAACGAACAAGTCCATTGTAAGTGGCCCACAAAAAAACAGCCACGATAACAAGAATTCCCAGTATAATCCACAATGCGGTCATATATTCCCCTTTTCATTAAGTGCTTGTACCTTATATTATAGTGCCTCGCAGCCTATAAGTCATCAACTAAAAATGACCTCCCCGAAGGAAGATCATGTTTAGTTGGTGCGCAGAGCGGGAATTGAACCCGCACGACCGTGAGGCCAAGAGATTTTAAGTCTCTCGTGTCTACCAATTCCACCATCCGCGCTTATTAATGTATGGAGGCACGTATGGGAGTCGAACCCATTTATAAGCTTTTGCAGAGCTCCACGTAACCGTTCCGTCAACGCGCCATCTTCGATTATTATATCAGAAGATGACAAAAACAGGGCCAGCGTCATATGATACCGTTACCGACATTAACCTACCTACTTCTCTTGACGTCGAATCGTAATCGAACCCAGAATCAATACCGCCAAACCAAAGGCGACGACTACAATTAAGTCGCGGCTAAGATCACTTGTCCATGATGAATGGCGTGTAATTTGCTGCATCGCATCAACGCTATAAGTTAGTGGCATGACATTCGCCAACCACTGCAAAGGTTGAGCCATTTGGTCGCGGGCGATAAATAAACCGCAGATTAAAAGTTGCGGGAAAATAAAGGCTGGCATAAACTGCACGGCTTGAAATTCGCTGCGGGCAAAGGCGCTAGTAAACAGTCCGAGTGCTGTACCCAAAAAGGCGGCACAAACGGCACCGATAATAGCGGCTAGTTCACCGCCAACAACATCAACACCCAAAAAGTGAATCATAACAAAACTCGATACAAAAGCCTGCAGAAATCCCAGCAGAGAAAACGCAATCGCATATCCCAGCATAAAGTCGAGTTTTGAAATTGGCATCGTCATTAATCGGTCCAAAGTACCGCTCGTTCGCTCGCGTAAAGTACTGATTGATGTAATCAGAAACATCATCACCATCGGAAAGGTACCTAAAAGCATTGGCGCAATGCCATCGAAGACCTTCGGCACACCGTCAAAGACGTACTTCATAATCGTTAAAAGCACTGGTGGAACAATAAATAATAAGGCGACCGTTCGCGGATCGTGCGCCAATTGCCGTAGCACGCGACCAGCTGTTGCAAAAGTTTTAGCTACGCTCATTATCTTCCCTCTCCCACTAATTTCAAAAAGCTTTCTTCGATTGTCTTTGTACCGGTAATTTTTTTAAGTTCGGTCGGTGTATTATGAGCAATCAAATTACCGTCGCGAATCAGCACCAAGTCGTCACACCTTTCGGCCTCATCCATTGAATGACTTGATACTAACAAGGTCGTACCTTTGGCAGTCAGTTTATTAAATAATTTCCATAAACTGTCGCGCAGCACCGGGTCAAGGCCAATCGTTGGCTCATCTAGTACCATCAGTTTCGGTGAGCCAATAAGTGCAACTGATAACGACACGCGCTGCTTTTGACCACTGGACAGATTGCTAACCAAGGCATTTGCTTTGTCTGTCATATCAACAGACTCCAAGACATCATCAATAACCTCGCGAACGCGATTTTTTGGATGCCCCATCATGGTGGCAAAATATTTAAGGTTCTCTCTTACCGTAAGATCAGGATAAACTGATAGGCCCTGAGTCATGTAGCTCATCTGGTCGCGTAGCTTGACAGACCCTGCCGGCAAACCAAATATTTCGATACTGCCTTCGGTCAAGCGTTGGCGGCCAACAATACTACGAATTAAAGTCGTCTTACCAGCCCCAGACGGACCAATAAAGCCTATCGCCCTACCAACCGGCAGATCGACGCTAATGTTTTTAAGCGCCTGCACCGAACCGTCCAGTGTAACTGATAGGTTTTTGATTTTTATTGCAGTTTCCATAGCATAATAATAGCAAACAATGCTAATGCATGTTATTTAATAATCCTCAGTTACGTCTAATGCGGACATGGTATGATTTTGATAGCAACTGACCGAATACAAAAATTTCAATGCAAAGATCTCGTCGAAATAATCCCAGACCAACCTATTACAGTTATCACAATAATAGTCTTGAGAAATACAGGCGCCACACCACAAACGACATCTAGTGCGCTTTATATTTGCTTGCGCCATAATCCTAGTTAGCTACAATATCATCAGTTCTAAATTAACCCACGCTAACAACACTCAACCTAAAGCACCACCTTTTCAAGTTTTAAGCTCAAACCGAACATTTGCCTAACAATCTCAGTCGTCACAGATGGGATATCAGTCAGAAGGAATTGATGAGTCCCCCGTTTAGATAATAATTCCTCAATAGCGGTATGTCGCAAGAGATAGTCTGCTAATTTTGTAGCAATCAATTCATCTTGGGAGATAATCATAATTCTACTTCCCGCTTCTTGTCGAAGCTGATTTTTTAGTAGTGGGTAATGCGTACAGCCAAGAATGAGCGTATCTATATCAGATGCAAGCAGTGATTTAAGATAATCATGAATTATCGGTGGGCTATATTGTAGCGCGGAGTTCTCTATGAGGGGAACAAGCAGCGGCGTAGCTTGCTGAAAGACCTTTATGTCGTTATCTAGCTTATGGATCTCACGGACATAAGCTTCTGAGTCGACCGTACTTCTTGTGGCAATGACGCCTATTTTTCCATTTTTAGTCTTTGAAACGGCATCTTCGACTGTTGGTATAATGACTCCCAAAATTCTACGATCTGGGTAATGCTTCGGCAAATATTCTTGTTGCAACTTTTGCAGTGCCTCAGCCGAGGCCGTGTTACATGCAATCATGACTAATTTGCAATCATGCTCAAAAAGATATTCAACAGCACTTTTTGTAAACTCGTAAATCGTTTCTTGCGATCGGTTACCATAAGGTGTTCGTGCGGTGTCACCCAGGTATACGTAGTCGTATAGCGGGTGATGCTTCATAAGGCTTTGTGTAATCACCAACCCACCAAGACCTGAATCAAATACACCAATTTTCATATGTTCATAATTATAACAAACCAAACAAAAAAGACCTCATACTACAGGGGTTTTTATACTATGGTTTGGTGCATGATTTCAATTATCAGGCATTTTGCTTAGCGAGATAATCCTGGACGCCTTCAAGCCACCCATCAACAAAATATTCTTCTGGTTTGAATGATTCGATATCAACCCATTCATATTTATCATGATGCTCGCCTAGATATACCTCACCACTCTCATAGATTGCTTCGTAACCGATAGCAAATATTCTAACTTCTTGGTTGTTAAGTAAGTGTTCTTTCCGGGCTACTCTGAAAAAGACTGTTGGCTCACCGACACTATACTTAAAATCATCACCGAGCTCTTCTTGTATCTTCCTTTTTATAACAGATTGTAAACTAGCCTTAAATTCGTTCTTTTTAATTCGACCGCCAGGCAAATCCCAGGCACCAAAAATATCGTGTGTGATCAATAATTTTTTACCATCACGAATTAATAACTTTACAGCTACAAAATATAAATCCTTATCGTAAGTATCCATCTTTTTACTATAGCAGTTTGCTGAAATTACAGTCGCGGGAAGTTACGCGGATCGTATTCGCCCTTATATGGTATTTTTGTTGGCTCGGGGACTGGGGGATATTTATGAGCTAACACCTTACAGTAGTCATGATATCTATAGTTGGATGTTAGAGTTTAGCAATATCAAACATTAATAATGCCTGAATATACCCAGAAAGCTCTGCACTGCAAGATTTCGCTTTGTTCCCTCGGCGTACCCAGGTACTAGTTCAAATAAACGCTTTCTAATAGTCTCGTCGTCGCCAGGTTTGGTGCCGCGTAGTACTTCCCTCATTATCGCCTCGCCTACTTTTTCGTGCACTATATCCATTAGTGTTACAGCATCTGGAGCTGGCATTTCTTGAATCTCAAAGTCAGTACCCATAACGTGCTCAAATATTTGTCGAGTTCGCGGCGAATGCCCTAGTGAAGTAACTATCGTGAAATGTTCCCAGTTATTCGGTATTAGAATATTAGTTTTCGTGAACAACGCATTCCCGATAGTATCAAGCGACTCATCCTCGACATAGATAGATTCGTCAGTAACCCCATTTTCCAATCCGTACTGTCTCATTACAGATGCTTCCGATACGGAAGGTGGCGTGTCGAGCATGAACGAATGTCCGCCAGATACAACCATATTTGGAGCAACGCCAGCTTCCCACGCCGAAATAGCCGTATCCATCCGTTGGGTGGCTTTTTTGGTTAGTTCTTCTTCAGGTGTTAAACCTGCACCATGGACAACAAGTGCCTCAAAATGTGTTTTCATTGATAATGATTATAACATTTTTTCTATTTATTAGCAAGGTTGTCAAATACAAATCCCCAACCGAACTTACGATAGATCATTTGTGCATCGGCACGTTCATTCACGAGTGGTTAATCTGAATAAAATTCAGGATGTAAAAAGGAAGCTAGCGCAAACGTTATGCCTTGCTCGTAAGCAGCTTGTCGAGTGACTAAGTCATTCGTGGCCAACCCGTAAAAGCCGTTACTATCTCCAGCGGATTTAATTCCGAAGTCATTTTCAAGCACCACATTCAATTCGATGCCGTCAGTAATTGCATCAAGTATTTTACCTTGAAGTTCAATTCCAGCGCTTAAACCCGTGGCAATTTTGCCGTTCGAATCGCTAATCGATACCCAACCTATCTCCCATGCTCGGCCTGAGCTCCTGATTAAACCACCTTCTATCCCGACATAATAATCTGCACCAGCTATTAATTCTCGAGCGTGAGCCATTCTTGTCAATGCACCTGTGATAGATTCCTCACCAGAAGTAGGATGCGAGCTTACTCCCGAATTTGTGCTGATTGTCTCTATTTCGATTTCTTCAGCAGGAAATGCTGCTTTGAACGAATTCTCAACTGCGTTTCTTTTGGGTGTGTTATTACTTCCTATAACTACTTTCATACACTGATAATATCAGAATTACATTTAGCGTACATTACTAAACTTCCCGAAGAACTTCTCGCAAATCTTTTATATAGTAGTCAGCTAATACTTTTTCTTGAGAGTCTATATGAGGATGATTATAGTAGTAAGTCGTGCCACCATAAACTTCTTGTAACTTCATATCGCTTTCGGAGTCTCCAACATAAACGATCGCGTCGAATTTCTTGCCATGTAAGTAGTCACTTAACGCCTCCTGTTTGTCACCGTGCTTCTCATGCGCGTTCACGCCAATAATCTTTTCATCTGTAAAATATGGTTTTACACCAACCACGTCAACGAACCACAATAAATCCTTTGGGCGAGTGTTCGACAGTAGAATTTGGTCGTGTCCCTTATTTTGAATGGTTTCAAGCACCTCAATCGCATAATCATTGGGTTTAATATACTTAGCAAGAACTTCAAGATGATTTTCGGAAAAGTTAAAGCAGGCTGCTTGCAAAGCCATATGCTCCTCTTTTGACAGATTAGGAAGAAGCTGTTCAAAATACTCGTACCACTTTAATCCGTAGTACTTTTGATTGTCTTTGACGCTAAATCGTTCATTATAACCCGCCTGCGCCAAGACCTGATTGGAGATATCCAACACCGCCAAATCATTGTCTTTCTCAAGCACGCCATGAAAATCCCAAACAAATAGCTTCATTGTTTTATGATAGCAGACCAAATTAAAGATCTGGTTGATATTTTTGGATTGTCAGGTGATATCATCTAAGCCGTTCAACCAGATTTTTTAGTTCATCGTCACTAGGAATATAGAAACTGTCAAACTTATTTGGATAAGGTGTTGGAAATAAACCTTCTTCGGTTTCCAACCGAGGAAATATATGAAAATGAAGATGGTTCACCTTCACGCCATTTTGATTTTGCGGTGGTTGAAACTTTTGCATAATTCCAGTTCCATAGCCTTCATCAAGTAACTTAGATAACCTACCTAATTCGACCATTATTTCAGCGCCTTCTTCATTAGTTTGCTCATCAGCGCTACAGATATGTCGCTTTGGAATAACTAGACAATGACCCGCTCTAAAAGCGGGTTTTGAGACAAATGAAAGCGATAACTTACCATCACGAATTATTCGATAATCGAGATCTATATCACTACACCAATCGCACTCATTCATGAAAGTTAGTATAACAAAAAACTCCCTTATCGTGGGAGCTATTGGTACCAGGTAAGTAAAATGTCAAATGTGCTTCTGTGTGGCCCTCCCCTTCTAAAGGATAGGGAGGGCCACACGGGTTGTTCCGGACCTGTGGTCAGGCGGCCTTGCCGTAGATGGCTTGCATCTTGAGCGCCCACAGGGCGCCCATGCGAGTCAACGCGGTGTAGGTCGTGGCCTGATCGAAGTGGCCCTGTACGCCGGATGCCGCGCCCGCAAAGGTGCGTACCATCCAGCCCTGCAAGGTCTCGACACGAGCGACGAAATACACGGCACCGGTCCAGCGCTGTGGACCCTCGGGCACGATGTCGCCAAAGCTCCAGCGAGCGGTGATGGAATCCATCCCGTAGGTGATCGCGGTAGCGAGCTTGCCCTTCACAGGGTCGATATTCACGTCGAACTGTGCTGCGGCCGACCCGAAATGGGCCCTTCCCAGCTCGTTCCACGTGTCGTCGTCGAGCGTGCCGACTACGATGGCGAGGCTGTCGCCATTGAGTAGTCCTGTCGAGCGGTCGTGGCCGAAGGCCACTTCCGCTGCATCAAGACCGATGTCGACCATGTCCTCGTCACTCATCGTGGCGAAGACCGACTGCGGTTCTAGCGATGTCACGGTTCCTCCTGGGAACGTAGTGTGTAAAACGGAACTTACATATTTTATCACAAAAACAACATAATAGCAATAGAGATATCGGTGCGGGTGAAGAGGTCGAGAGTTAGAGTCTCACGGACAATTGAAAACGCCAGACCAAAAGGTCTGACGATTTCAATGGTGCGGGTGAAGAGACTCTAACTCTCGACCTCTTCCTTGGCAAGGAAGCGCTCTAAACAACTGAGCTACACCCGCATACCTGGAAAAATTATAGGGAATAACGGGGTAAATTGCAAGGCCGCAAACACGCTTCAAATAAAATTCCCGATCGACGAGGATCGGGAATTTTATTTGGTGGCTCCTCCCAGACTTGAACTGGGGACACAAGGCTCTTCAAGCCTCTGCTCTACCAACTGAGCTAAAGAGCCGTATTGGTGCAACTTTGCCGTTTATAGCTCTATTATTTTACTAGAGTTGCACCAATTCAACAAGCTGTTTACTTGTTGATCAATTTGCTGACAGTTTCGGTCAACTCCGCTGGCAAGACAAATAATGTCTTTTGGCTCGGTTCAACCGCAATTTTTTCAAGAGTTTGTAGCGTACGAATACTAATTCCGCCAGTTGCCTTGGATAATATGCCCGCTGCAGCTGCTACAGCGGTTGCAGCGGCCTTCTCACCCTCAGCTGTGATAATGACTGCTCGGCGCTCTCGCTCGGCCTCAGCCTGTTTAGCCATGGCACGTTTCATATCCTGTGGTAGCTCAATATTCTGGATTTTGACAGTCTCGACGTCAATTCCCCACTTTTCAGTCTGGACATCAACGATTGCCTTAATCTGGGCGCTGACCTCTTCACGCTTACCAAGAAGTGAGTCAAGCTCAACATTACCGGTTACATCACGCAGTGCCGCCTGGGCAAACTGGCTGCTGGCGTAAATGTAGTTGGCAACCTCCAACACGGCTTTTTCAGCATCTTTAACCTTGAAATAAACGACAGCATCAACGTTGACAGTCACGTTATCTTTGGTAATCACCTCTTGCTTTGGAATATCAA
>DAIOXF010000013.1:0-9696 GCA_036758105.1 Candidatus Saccharimonadota bacterium
ACGATGATGGTATTAGTAAAGTGCAGGTGAGCGGATATAACAAAGCAGCCGACGGTAGTTCAACCATAAAGATTAACAGTACCGGACAGATTGGTCCAACTATTGACGAGACGAAACTGAAAGACCAGATTAAGGGCAAGATATTTGGCGATGTTCAGTCGATTGTAAGTGCTATTCCTGGGGTTGATAATGTTGATGTTCAGTTCTCTTACCCATGGGTCCGCAATGTTCCAAACGACGTCAAGAAGATTACCATCCAGTTTAAAGTTCAAAATGCGCAGTAAAAATATAGTTTGTCTGGATGTTGGTGAGAAACGCATCGGTGTCGCAGTAGCCGATACGTCGATTAGGATTGCGATTCCGCTCGAAACTGTCGATGTTGATGGTCAAGAAATTGAATCGATTACAAAAATCATCGCTAGCGAGGGCGCCGACTCGATTGTAGTTGGCTATCCGCGCAATCAATCAGGTGAAGTTACGGCTCAGACCCATTATGTCGAGCAGTTCAGCTACAAACTAAAAGGTATGGCAAATGAGATTGTTTTTCAAGATGAGTCGCTGACTAGTGTACTGGCCGAAGATCGCCTAAAAAGCTACAAAAAGCCCTACAAAAAGGGTGATATTGACGCTTTAGCGGCGGCGATTATCCTGCAGGATTACCTGGAGGAGAATCACGATGAATAATGATATTAGGCCTCCGCAGCAGCCGAATAAACCCATAGCTGTGCCAAGCACAGCTCCACCAGATAACCCCGTGCCGGTCACGCCGTTGCTGTTACAGCCTATAAATCCTCATGTAAACCGACCGAAACCGCCCGTAAAGAACAAGATGCTCTTTGTTATTGCGGCGATTATTGTAGCGATTATCGGTATATTGGTGGCCAGTATCGTTTGGTATAACGTGCAACTAAGCGCCAAGGGCTCGGATTTGCGTCAGCTGACACTTATAGAGGTCAAAGCGGGTACAACGCCGACTCAAATTGGACAATTATTGCAGGATAAAGCGGTTATTAGAAGCGGTTTTGCGTTTAATCTTTACTCACGACTAAGTAGCAACCAGGGTAATCTTCAGGCCGGTACCTATCGACTGTCGCCAGCCGAAACTATCCCCCAGATTGTTAATCATCTTGTAAAAGGCACAGTTGATGAGTTTAGTATCATGTTTTACCCGGGTGCTACACTTGTCGATACAATCACTAAACCGGAAAAAAGGCTTGATGTCACTACGATGCTAACTCTTGCGGGATATTCTTTAAATGAGATTAATTTGGCACTAAAAAAGTCATATGATTCTCCGCTTTTTGAAGGCAAGCCTACTGACGCCGACCTTGAGGGCTACATTTATGGAGATACGTATAATTTTAACTCTGGTGCTTCAGTCGAGGATATATTGCAGAAAACTTTCACAGAATTTGAAAGTGTAATAAAGCAAAATGATCTAGTAAATGGTTTTGCTGCCCACGGCCTAAATCTCTATCAGGGGGTTACTCTGGCCTCAATTGTCCAACGTGAGATGTCCGCTCCTTCCGGTACGACTGAGCCAACAACCGACCAAAAGCAGGTTGCTCAAGTCTTCTATAGTCGTCTTGCACAGGGAATGCCGCTTGGGTCAGACGTGACTTACCAGTATGCAGCCGATAAATTAGGGGTGGCGCGCGATGTTAATCTGGATTCGCCATACAATACCAGGCGCTATGCAGGGTTGCCACCGGGGCCGATTGCTATCCCTGGCATAACTGCCCTTAAGGCTGTTGTCAATCCGGCCAGCACTAATTACTTGTTTTTCTTAAGTGGTGATGACAATAAAACTTACTTTGCTACAACCGAAGCCGAACACCAAGCAAACATCGCTAACCACTGTCAGGTAAAGTGCAGTAAGCTCTAAGTTTTTATAGTTAAATAATAAATTGACAACATAAGCAATACTTGCTAAACTTACTTACAGCACATTTGTGTATCCAACTACTAGATATGACCGAACGGTTATGCGCAAGAAGTGGGAATATTTGGATCACAACATGAGCCTACCAACAAATGTCGCACGGGTACCGAAAAATAACACATTTAAGAACAATATTAAACTTATAAGATTGGTCGACAAGTACCCCGTTCTAAGCGAGAAGAAAGACAGAGTAAGGTAGCGCCCTTGTAGCAATACAAGTGGCAGGAGAATGAAAATTCGTAATCAAATCGTGAAGAGTATAACTTCCGAATCAACTGCTGCCCTACGTCAGCAGGTGTTGGCCCGATATCATCACAAACGCGCGAAAAGTGGTCCTAAGACCTCTGTAATCGCAGTTTACGCCAGTGTATTTGCACTTATTATTGCAGCCGTCGCTGTTGGCTATCGTCAACCGCAGGCAAAAACCGGCATTGCTAATGCCGCGACCCTTACTGCTACTTCGCAAGCCCAGCCAACGTCAGTTGACCAGGTAGTTGCTAGTAACATTGCCGCTAGTGTGGCTCAAACGGCAAATCTGTCAGTCGCTCCAAACGTGGCTAACATGGCAGTTTCGGCCAAAATTAGTAGTCAGCTGGCTCAGTCAAGCGACACTTCTATTACCAAGCCGCAGATTATTCAGCCAACTTCACAAAGTCGCGCTGTAACTTCTTATGTCACCAAGACTGGTGATACGACCGACTCTGTAGCGGCTGCAAACGGCATTTCGAAAGACACATTAAAATGGGCTAATAACCTAACGTCTGATGCCTTGGACCCAAACAAAACTCTGAAGATTTTACCTACCGATGGCGTTCTTTATACTGTTAAGGATGGCGATACCGCACAGTCGATTGGCGGTAAGTACAAGGTTGATCCAACCCGGATTATCCTTTATAACGACCTTGACCAAAGTGGTGTTCAATCTGGTATGCAAATTATTTTGCCTAACGCTACTTTGCCTACAAATGAAAGACCCGGATATGTTGTACCGGTGCAGATAAATTATAATTATGCCGCAACGACGTATATCGGTGGTTACAGTGCTGGCTTTGGTGGTAATTCTTGGCGCATTAAGGTTGGAACAGCTCCTAACGGTTACGCCTTTGGTAACTGTACGGCGTACGCTTACAATCGACGTGTTGAATTAGGTCTACGAGTTGGCGGTAACTGGGGTAATGCTGCGACTTGGGCTGTTGCAGCTAGGGGTGATGGCTTATTGGTTAATAACACACCATCTGTCGGTGCAGTTATGCAGAACGGTGGCTGGCTTGGACACGTTTCAATTGTTGAGTCAATCCTAGCAAATGGCGACCTTTCGATTAGTGAAATGAACGCTAGTGTTCCGGGCGGCGGCTTTAACATCGTTTCTGGCCGTATTATTCCGGCCTCGGTCGTTGGTCAGTACGTCTTCATCCACTAGACAATCTATCTGTATATTAAATCGCCTCTGTTAAATCAGGGGCGATTTTGCTATAATAAACCCAATATGTTTGTCGACACCGCCAAAGTATTCATTCAAGCAGGCAAGGGCGGCAACGGAGCCGTCAGTTTTCGTCATGAAATTTATATTGATAAAGGCGGTCCAGATGGTGGTGCTGGCGGTAAGGGCGGCGACGTTGTCTTTGTAGCTAGCGAAGACCTTAACACCTTACTCGACTTTCGTTACAAACCAGAACTAAAGGCCGGCCTGGGCCAAAACGGCGCCAAACGTGATCGACACGGTCGCGATGGTGAAGCAATGTATGTCAAAGTACCAATGGGTACGATTGTTCGACGCGACGGCAAGGCAATCGCTGATTTGACCGAAAATGGCCAACAGATAGTTATCGCTAAGGGTGGTGATGGTGGTTTTGGTAATGCCCACTTTAAAAGCTCGGTTCGTCAAACGCCACGCATCGCTGAAAAGGGTGAGATAGGGGATACTTTTGAGGCCGAACTGGAACTTAAGCTACTAGCCGATGTTGGTTTGGTCGGCTTTCCAAATGCCGGTAAATCAACCTTTTTAAGTGTTGTTAGTAATGCCCGTCCTGAGATTGCGGATTACGCTTTTACAACCCTAACGCCTAATCTTGGTGTGGCTGATATTGACGATGGAAGCTTGCTTATAGCAGATATCCCGGGACTAATTGAAGGCGCCAGTGAAGGCAAGGGCCTGGGTGATGATTTTCTGCGCCACATCGAGCGAACGGCTGTTTTACTACACATGATTGATGTCTATACTGACGACATCGCGGCCGCTTATCAGACAATCCGTAGCGAACTAGCCAACTATAACGTTGACCTAGCCACCCGTCCAGAGATTATCGCACTTACAAAAATTGATGGTCTTGATGAAGATATTATCCAGATGCAAATTGATGCCGTTAAAGCCGTGGCGGTTGCTGACGCCGAGATTTATACTATTTCTTCCAGTGCTCATACTGGTGTTAAGGAAGTTCTTAGGGCCTTACGTCATAAGGTCGTAGAGGCGCGCAAAGCGGCGCTTGATGATGATATCGAAGAGGATGACGAAGAATACGAGACAATTAGCCTAGGCGCCAACCAGATTGCCGAAGGCTGGACGGTTGAACAGCAGGTTGACGAGGCTGGTTTGCCGTACTTTCGAGTCGTCGGTGACAAGATTGAAAAGTTTGCTAGGCGAACCGACTTTGACAACTACGAAGGCGTTAATCGTCTACGTGACATCATGAAAAAACTTGGTATTATTCACGAACTTAGCCGTCAGGGCGCTCAGGGCAATAGTTTGATTGAAATTGGCGAAAGTCGCTTCCCGCTTCAAGAACAATAAATAATCCTTACTTTTGCCTTCAAAGTTACTCAATCCTCACCCCTCGCCACCCTCGACCCCATATTTTTAAGACACATGCTTCACGCCAGGTCTGAACAAGGGCCCCGGCGCCTTGTCAGAACTTGGCCTCCAGGGTGTCATAGAAATAGAGGTCTTCGGTTAGCTCTAATGCTGTAGCCCTCGGGGTCTGGGGTATCTGCAATTACCGTAAAAATAAGATGTTTCTGGTCCTGAATGGCCGAGGGCCTACCCGCACCCAGGGTTTAGCCTGGCGTAAGGGCGATCCCTTTAGGGTCGTTCCGCAGGCCATCAAGAGCAGAACGGCTTATTTTTAGCGCGTAATTGCAGCCAACCCCAGTGATTTTGCCTCTTTTGACAGCAAAAGAGGGATTGATTTGAGGATAAAGTATATAATAGAGGTAATGTCTAAAACTTTCTTTTTTTACGACCTCGAGACTAGTGGGCTAAGCCCTCAAGAGGCGCGTATTATGCAATTTGCTGGCATTCGGACTGATATGGAGCTAAAACAGCTTGGCGAGCCCGTAAATGTGCTTGTACGGCTAAATGACGACGTTTTACCCAGCCCCGAAGCTTTAATGGTTACTGGAATTACACCTCAGCAAACCCAAGCCGATGGCTATAGCGAGGCAGAATTTGCCAAAATGCTCATGGACGATATCTTTACCGAGGATACTGTGACGGTCGGCTTTAATAATATTCGCTTTGATGATGAATTTATTCGCCATTTATTTTGGCGCAACTTCCATGACCCTTATGAGTGGTCCTGGAAAGATGGCCGCTCGCGTTGGGATTTACTGGACGTTGTGCGGATGACTCGGGCTCTACGTCCGGAAGGCATAGAGTGGCCGGTGAATGATAAGGGACAACCTGTAAATCGGCTAGAGTCTTTAAGTGGTGCTAATGGCCTTGATCATGTCAAAGCGCACGACGCCCTAAGTGATGTCGAGGCGCTGATTGCCGTAACTAGGCTCATCAAGGATAAGCAACCGCGTTTGTATGACCATTTATTTAAATTACGCGACAAAAATGAGATTAAAAAGCTGGTTAATCTGGACGACAAACGGCCGTTTGTTTATGTTAGTGGTCGTCTGGGCGGTGAATTTAATAGTGCCACTGTCGCTTTTCCTCTTACGGCCGGTAAAAATGGCAATGTCGTCGTTTATGATTTGCGCTACGATCCCGAACCATTTTTGGGACTTAGCCAGAATGATCTAGCTAAAAAACTGTATGCCACTTGGGAAGAGCGTCAAAAAGACGATTTTCAAAAGCTGCCAGTTAAAGAGTTGCAATATAATAAAGCTCCAGCGGTGGCGCCACTTGGCGTGCTAAGTCAAGACAATGGCTGGGCTAATATTGCCCTCGACGAGGCGACGATTGTTAAAAATCGCAACAAACTATTGTCGGTGCCGGCCTTTGCTGAGAATCTTCGTAGTCTATTTGAAAAAAAGCCGGATTATAAAAAATCAACCGATCCCGAGGCGCAGCTTTATGACAGCTTCGTGCCTGATATTGATAAAATCAGGATTGAATCGGTCCGTAATGCCAGCGAGCGTGATTTGGCTGATTTTCATCCTAATTTTGTCGACGAGCGTCTATCGTCCTTGTTACTGCACTATAAAGCTCGCAACTTTCCAAAAACACTGGCCGAGGACGAATCGATTGCCTGGGAAAAGTGGCGTTCGGCCAAAATTTCGGCCGACCTGCCAGCTTTCATGAAGTCACTAGCTGATTTAATGGCTACAACTAAGGATGACAATAAGCAATTTATTTTGCAAGAACTTCAGCTGTGGGCTGAAAGCGTTTTGCCGGCTGATATCGACGATAACTAGATAGCTTTGTGCTTGAACTGAGTGTCGGCCACAAGGACCATGCGGACAAGCGGCCAGACGGTGATGCGGAGAATTATAACTGTAATTGCCGTGGCGGAGGCCGCCATCATGTCAATCGGTGAGATGACAATATTGGTACCAGGCAAAATGCCAGCAAAGACGAAAAGGATTAGAAGTTGGCTAAAATTAATCGTATCAAAAAAGATAACGGCCGATCCGATTAAGCATAAACTGATTAATAACCTCTTCATAACATAACCTCTTTAATATATTATTTCTATTTTGTCAATTTAACACTAGTCGACCACTTATGCAACGATAAGCATTATAGAGGTTATAGGGACTAGAAAACTAGACCATTTTAGAGTACAATGGACCAGATATGTCAGAGGTGATTAAAGTTGTTGGTGCGCGCGAACATAACCTTAAAAACGTTAACGTCGAGATACCACGAGACAAATTAGTTGTAATTACGGGGCTGTCCGGATCGGGCAAGTCTTCGCTTGCTTTTGATACAATTTACGCCGAAGGTCAGCGCCGCTATGTTGAAAGTTTGTCCAGTTATGCCCGTCAATTTTTGGGTATGATGGAGAAGCCGGATGTCGATCAAATTGACGGCTTAAGCCCAGCAATTAGTATCGACCAAAAATCGACTAGTCGTAACCCACGCAGTACAGTTGCTACCGTAACTGAAATCTATGACTATATGCGTCTTTTGTATGCCCGTATTGGAATACCGCACTGTCCAATCTGTGGTAAGCCAGTCTCGCGCCGTACGCCCGAAACTATTATTGATGAAATTATGAAGCTACCAGAGTCTAGCCGCCTGATGATTATGGCGCCGATTGTCCAAAGTAAAAAGGGTGAGTTTGCACATATCCCAGAGCAATATCGCCGTCTTGGTTTTGCCCGGGCGCGCGTTGATGGCGTTGTTTATTCACTTGATGAGTTTCCAGAGCTTGATAAAAAGTACAAACACGATATTCAAATTGTCGTCGATCGCGTCGTGATAAATGCCGACATGCAAGGCCGTGTTACTCAGTCAACCGAACAGGCACTTGAGGTTGCCGACGGTATTGTGTCGGTATTAAACGTCGATAGCGAAGAGATTTCGACTTATAGTCAGCGCTACGCTTGTTTAGATCATCCGGAGGAAGACATTCCCGAGCTGGAGCCACGTTTGTTTAGCTTTAACGCGCCACAAGGTGCTTGCCCGGTTTGTACCGGACTTGGTAGCCGACTTGAAGTTGATCCAAGCCTGGTCTTTAATCCTAACTTGACTATTTCCGAAGGTGCAATTAGGCCATATAATCGCGTCAACAGTGATGCTTGGTATATGAAACGGCTTGGTGAAGTTGCTGGGGCGCACGGTTTTAGTTTGCAGGTGCCGGTCAAGGATTTGTCGGAAGCAGATTTAGAGAAGGTCCTGTACGGTACCGGTGCACAAAAATACACTGTTCCACTCGGTGGTGGCCGCAGCTACGAATCAGTTTACGAGGGTGTTATACCTAACCTAGAGCGTCGTCACCTGGAAACCGACAGTGACTTTATGCGCAAAGACATCGAACGATTTATGCGCGAACGGCAATGCTATACCTGTAAAGGCGCGCGCCTTAAGCCAGTTGTTTTGGCAGTAACGATTCACGGCCTGAATATTATGGATATTTGTAACTTGGATGTCGATGCGGCGCTCGAATTGTTTGAGAACAACTTGCCGCTGAATGACCAAGAGCAATATATTGCCACTCAAATTATGAAAGAAATCAAAGCCCGGCTTGGTTTTATGAGCAATGTCGGTTTAAACTATCTGGAACTATCTAGGGCTGCTAATACGTTAAGTGGTGGTGAGGCACAACGCATTCGCTTGGCGACCCAGATTGGATCTGGACTTCAGGGCGTTTTGTACGTGCTAGATGAGCCATCGATTGGCTTGCATCAACGTGATAACGACCGCCTGATTGAAACCTTAAAACGGCTGCGCGACCTTGGTAATACGGTTTTAGTGGTCGAGCATGACGAGGATACGATTCGCCAAGCTGACTATTTGATTGACATGGGCCCGGGTGCTGGCCTGGCGGGTGGGTTAGTTGTTGCTGCCGGTACACCACAAGAGGTGGCTGACAACAACGATAGTCTAACCGGCCGTTATCTAAGCGGCAAAGAGAAAATTGATACGCCAAAAAAGCGCCGCAAGGTTATCAAAGACCGTCAATTGATTGTTCGTGGCGCCCGCGAGAATAACCTAAAAAACATTGACGTAGCTTTTCCGCTGGGCGTTATGACTGTCGTCAGTGGTGTTAGTGGATCGGGCAAATCGACGCTGGTTAACGATATTTTAGCCAAAGAACTTTCGGCGCGTTTGCATCGCTCGCACGAGATTCCGGGACTACACGAAAATATTGAAGGTATTAAATACCTTGATAAGGCGATTATTATTGATCAATCAGCGATTGGTCGGACGCCACGCTCAAACCCGGCAACCTATACTGGTGTCTTTACACCGATTCGTGAACTTTTTGCAGGTACGCCCGAGGCAAATATGCGCGGCTACAGGGCCGGACGCTTTAGTTTTAATGTTAAGGGTGGTCGCTGTGAGAACTGTCAGGGTGATGGTGTTATCAAGATTGAAATGCACTTCTTACCCGATGTCTATGTGACATGTGATGTCTGTAAGGGCAAGCGCTACAACCGCGAAGCCTTGGAAATTAAATACAAGAATGCCACGATTAGCGATGTCCTTGATATGACTGTTGAGCAGTCGGCTAAGTTCTTTGAAAATATCCCCGCGATCGCGCGTAAACTCGATACCTTAGTTGATGTTGGCCTTGGTTATATCCACCTGGGACAGCCAGCGACGACTTTTAGCGGTGGTGAAGCGCAACGTATTAAACTTGCTAGTGAACTATCTCGTCGGGCGACCGGCAAAACACTTTATATTTTAGATGAACCAACTACCGGTCTACATAGCGCCGATGTTAAGCGACTGCTTGGAATTTTGCAAAAGCTTGTCGAGGGTGGCAACACTATGGTAATTATTGAACACAACCTAGACGTGGTTAAAACAGCTGACTATGTAATTGATATGGGACCAGAGGGTGGCCAGGGTGGCGGACGCA
>DAIOXF010000014.1:0-2794 GCA_036758105.1 Candidatus Saccharimonadota bacterium
ACAAAGAAACGCTAGATCTAGCGTTTCTTTGTATGTTCGAGCCAAAAACTATTCTTTAATCTTTTTTGGCTTCCTGATTTCTTTCTTTGGTTTGCTGTGTTTTTCACCCATATTAAATCCTTTCGGTAAGATATATTATGCGCCAAAAAGTTCGATTCTGCTAGTGATTACGTGTAGAATGGTAGAAGATGATTACATATTATACCGATGGAAGTGCAAGCCCAAACCCCGGTCCTGGTGGTTTTGCTGTTATTAAAAATGGCAAACCTCATGTCCTTGGTAGTGAGGACGGATCAACGACGAATATCCGCATGGAAGGCAAGGCCTTCGGCGACGTACCGCTGAATCTGGAGCTGAAGCTCGAGGTCTGGGATTCGGCCATTATAGCTGCCCTAGAAGATGCCGCTGGCGAGCATGCCGAAATCTTTACCGACAGTGAATTTTGGATAAACGTCATTACTAAATGGGCGCCAGGCTGGGAAGTAAGAGGCTGGTCTAAAAAGGGTGGTGAGATTAAAAACCTCGATATTGTTCAAAAAGTTTATCCACTTTTTAAAGAGTCAAAAGCGACTCTAAACTGGGTACGTGGACACGAAGGTGACGAAGGCAATGAACTAGCCGATATCTGGGCAAACAAGGCGCGCGAAGGTGTTAGAATATAGCCTTGTAGCCGCCAATATACGTTACAATAGATACAGATTTAACTAATAGGAAAGAAAAACATGGACGAAAAAACCGATCCGATTGATATTTTTTTGTGGGCAAATAACACTGATGGTATTAAAAAAGAATTAGACGTTGAGTTCTTTTTATTCAACAAACACTACACGCCGTACACAATTAGGTTTAATAGCGAGCTGGACGCACAGGTAAAGTCGCTTTTTCTGTATGACGCAATTAATTTTGTAAACATGGGGGCTGGCACTGGACTTAGTGTTCGCGATTTTGAATTGTCAGAAGATGAAGAGAATGTACTTTTACGTACTGATTTGGCAAATGTAGGTCGTGCCGAGACTTTGCTGCATTTAATTGAGCACCAGCGCAGTGAGATTGTGGAATTTAGCGAAGACGAGCACGAATTTAAAACTATTAAGGGTATCGTAGCTAGATTTACTCATAAGTCTAATCCAAAGAAGGCATTTTACTCGTTCAAGCAAATATCACAAGGACAGGTGCTGAAAGGCTCGACTGCCTGGGAACTACGTGGCGGAAAATTTGGAATGTTCCAAGCTGAAGTTGGGCTAAAGGTTCCGACAGATAATCAGGTGTTGATTATTGATAAAGATATATTTGTGTTCAACCAATCAAAGTTCGAGCGATTATTTAACTATGACTATAAAAAACAAGCCTTGGCTGACCAAAAGGTTGCCGAGATTGAAAAGAAGTTCAAGCTGAGTTTTCCAGAAGGTTTTGATTTGCAGTCGATGGTGCGCGACCGCAAGAAGACGGTCAACAAAATTCAAAAAATTGAAGTTGGCCAGATTACACAGGACCAAGTTATTGATTATGCCGATGAGATGCAGCTGGAAATTATGACGGATGATGCCGGTGCGATTATTATCTTAGACGGTAATGACCTCGATACATTTGTAAACTTGATTAACGAAGATTATATCACTAGCCAGCTGACCGGACGACGCTACGAAGTCAAAAGCAAGAAGTTACTCGGCGACCCAGAGGGCGAACCACCACGCGGTTGAACTTACTTTAAAGTTATAACTTCGATGCTACCATCGACAGTAAAACTGGACTTAAAATACTGCTGACCGTGGAACTTAATCTGCTTGCCAGGTTGGGTAATCGATACTCTTTTAACTTGGTTGATTTCGACGAGGCTGCGTACAAGAAAGTCGCGCTCACGGTCGGCGTCTTGACTGACACCGTGAATAATTCGGCCACCATTGCGCCAGCTAATGTTTATTGGGAATGTATCTTCAATCGCGGCGCCAATCCAAACCTCTTTTTCGATCTGTAAAAGGTGACGCAATTTATTCATCCAAAATTCATAATGGCTATTGGTGCTAGTCGTTTTTGGTTCTTCGATTCGCCAAAACCGGACATGGTGTCTAGTGCGGGCGCTGCCGGCGGGGTTTGTTGGAATTTGAAAACCGATATCGTGTGAGCGATTAAACAAAAAAAGCCGACTAAAAGGTGCCTGTGGATAAGGCTTATTGAAGATTATCGAAATGACTTCATGAATGGCGTTTTTCAAATTTAGAGGCTCGGCCATGTACCAACCGGCTTGTTCCATAGTTTGCCTCAGATGATGCCGACTCCTAGCAATTATTGCAATATTTATCGGATCAGATGGCAATCCGTCTGTAGTAGTAGCGTAATGTGGTACGCGGTTAGCTTTAACGAATAGTCGCAGGATGCGTATGAGAAGCGGAATGACAAGATATGCCAAAAAACAATAGGCCAGAATAACGACGATAAAAATCGGCAGCCTGGCATCGGCATAGGGGACGGCCTTAAAAATAACCCACCACAGGATAAAGGCACCAGCGGCTAAAATAATACCACGCCAAAGTGAGCGCATAGCAAACCAAAACATATATTCATTATAGCCGAGTAGTCGCTTATTATCTGAAAATGGTATACTTAGATGAATGAAACAGGGGATTGCACTTGAGGTAATGCTTTCGGGAGAAAGCGTTTTGCTAACCGGGCCAGCGGGTGCCGGCAAGACCTTTGTATTGAACCAATTAATTCGCCTAGCTAAGAGTGAAGGCAAACATGTTTCGGTTACAGCTACCACTGGTTTAGCAGCGACTCACCTTGGCGGTACGACAGT
>DAIOXF010000014.1:2804-7504 GCA_036758105.1 Candidatus Saccharimonadota bacterium
GCTGGAGCGGTATTGGCGTTGCAGATAGTTTACATAGCGGCTTTGTTGATAATATTGCCAAAGGACGGCGTGAAATTATCGAAAAAACCGATATATTAATCATCGACGAGATTAGTATGCTGCATGATTTTCGCTTGGATATGGTTGATGAGATTTGTCGGATTGTACGCAAAAAAGATGAGCCATTTGGAGGCATTCAGATTGTCATGAGTGGCGATTTTTTCCAGCTTCCACCTATTAACAGGGGTGATTCGCGAGCTGGTGGCTTTGTAGTTAGTAGTAAAGTGTGGCAAGAACTAGACCCAACAATCTGCTATTTAGAAGAGCAGCATCGTCAAGATGATGAGGTTCTGCTTGATATATTGAACTCTTTACGGGCTGGCGAGTTGCGACGCTTTCACGCCCAAAAACTTTTAGATAGAGTAGGTATTGAACCAGCGGCCGACGAAATCTTAACCGAACTACACACCGTAAATGTTGATGTTGATCAGTTAAATGATGCCAAGCTTGATGAGCTTGAGGGTGACGAAATTTTTTATACACAGTCTACAACCGGATCGGACAATTACGTCGAAAATTTGCAGCGTTCAGTCTTGGCGCCGGCCGTGTTAAGACTAAAAAAGGGTGCGTTAGTGATGGCGGTTAAGAATAGTACTGAGCGTAAATATGCTAACGGCAGCCTGGGCGTAGTGATGGACTTTGAATCTGGTACAGAGTACCCAGTAGTCGAATTTAAGAGTGGTAAAGTCGTTACAATGCTACCAGATACCTGGGAGCTTCGGGACGGTGACAAGAAACGGGCCAGTATAACTCAAATACCGCTACGGCTAGCCTGGGCGATTACTGTTCATAAATCACAAGGTATGACGCTTGACGCTGCCAGGATTGACCTTCGCAAAGCCTTTGTTGAAGGTATGGGCTACGTGGCATTAAGCCGAGTAAAAAACTTGAACAACCTATATTTAACAGGTATTAACCAAATGGCACTTCGAGTTAGTGAAGATGCCCAACAGATTGATAGTTTACTACGCGACAAGGCAGCCCGCGACAGCAAAAGATTTGCTTATCTGGAAGAGGCCGCAAAAAAACGAAAAACTGAACTGCCTAAAAAATCTCATGTTAAGTCCGGCTGGGGCGAAAAGATTGCTAAGATGCGAGAGACTTACCCTAATGCTTATCGTCCATGGGAATCGCAGCAAGATAGCCTCCTAAAGGAAAAATTTCAAAACGGTGCCTCTGTTAAAGAATTAAGTAAATTATTAGGTCGTCACGAGGGGTCGGTGATAATGCGTCTTCAAAAACACTTTGGTGAAGATGTTGTTCAGTAGGCGGCTTAGTGGCAACGCGTCAAACAGGCTATAATAGACACGATGAGTAATACAGATAATTCGCCATCAAACTTTCCGAAGCATTTTCTATGGGGTGCATCAACCGCAGCACACCAGATTGAAGGTGGCAATCATAACCAATGGACAGTTTGGGAACTTGAAAACGCCAAAACCAAAGCTGCTCAGGCCGAATACCATATTAATGAATTTCCAAATTGGGAACACATCAGGCGAGAGGCAAAAACAGCTAATAACTACGTCTCCGATAAGTTAGCTGATCACTACAACCGTTACAAAGAAGACTTTGATTTGTTAAAGCAGATGGACATGAACGCCTATCGGTTTAGTATTGAATGGTCAAGAATTGAGCCGCGCGAAGGCGTCTGGGATGCCGCTGCTATCGACCACTACCGTGAATATGTTATGAGCTTGAAGCGACTGGGAATTGAGCCGGTCGTAACGCTGTTTCATTTTACTCTACCGGTATGGTTTGCAGAGATGGGTGGATTTGAAAAACGGGCCAATGTCAAATATTTTGTCAGATTTGCTCAAAAGATAATTGGCGAGCTAGGTACAAATGTTCGGTTGATAATTACTATTAACGAGCCGGAAGTCTACGCTACTGAAAGTTATTATCTGCAAAATTGGCCACCGGCACTAAACAACAAGTATTTATGGTGGCGAGTTGTTAACAATATGGCCTATGCCCACAAGCAAGTTGCAAAAAGTTTGCACGCCATGAATCGCCGCTACCGAATTTCGATTGCTAAAAGCTCTAACTATTTTTATGCTGGCGACAATGCTTGGTTAAGTGAGGCTAGTGCCGCCGTAATGCAGTATTTTCAAGACGATTACTTTATTAAAAAGTTCATTAAACACTGTGATTTTTTGGGTGTTAACTACTATCAGTCGCAAAGGGTTTACGGCTACCGGATTCATAACCCAACCGAAAAGCTAAGTGACGTCCACTGGACATTGGCGCCGGGGGACCTGCAGTATGTATTAGAGCGGCTACATCGCAAATACCAAAAACCAATTATCATTACCGAAAATGGTCTAGCTGATAGCGAAGACGACAGTCGACAGTGGTGGATTACCCAGAGCCTGATTGCGATGCAAAAGGCGATGGCTAGCGGCGTCGAGCTACAGGGCTACTTACATTGGAGTCTGATGGATAATTTCGAGTGGGCTTATGGTAAGTGGCCACGGTTTGGCCTAGCGGCAGTCGACTATAAAACCGGCGAGCGGACACTACGCCCAAGTGCCCGCTGGTTCGGCCGGATTATTAAGAAGATTCGAAGCGTTTAGTATCTATCATCGCGATCACAATCACTAGGTTTTAGTCACCAGCTCTGTTAGTCTGCTTATTTATCCACAGAACTGCGAATAACCGGCATTAAGACTACATATTATGTAAAAAATGGGGCTTGTAGTGGGTAATTGTGGGTAGTATAGTTAAGCCAGTGGAAACAAGTGGGTAACACCACCGACAAAAACAAAAACCACTAATATTAAAAAAATAACCTAGCGGAGCCGCGAAAAGAAGATTATGGCCAGTGTAGATTATTTCGAACGAAAGCTTGACGACAAGCACCGGTTGACAATTCCAACCGAAATTCGAAATGAGTTTACAAGTGGTGTCGTGCTAACTCGTGGTTTTGGCCAATACTTGCATCTTTACCCCAAAATTATTTGGGAAAGGGAAGTAGAAGCTGCGCTGAACGCTAATGGCAGCATTCTTGATGAGAAGATAGCTGACTTGAACGTTCAATTCAGGCGTGGAAAAACCGAGGCGGAACTTGACCAAAAGCAAGGTCGAGTGACAGTCGAGCAACATTTGCTAGACTTTGCCAAGATTGACCGTAGCTTGATTGCTGTAAGAGCCGGTGCCTATTGGCGCATTATGGCAGCAGACGCATAGGTTAACAAAAATTCCTTCGTTCTTTAACAATTCGCGATAATAAAGCAAGAAAACTCTCGAGATCAACTATCTGATAGTGAGGCAGTGGGCTTCGGGCCACTTAAAAAAATCCGCGCACCTTACTCAAAAAACACACCTCCCAAAAAAACTCCACCTCACACATAAGTCTCTCAACCGAATCATTGGCAGGGTGTGAGTTACAATGTAACCCCCTATAAAACCAATCGTTCGGACACTTATTACAAAAACAAACACACTCACAAAAACAAAAAAGCCTCGCTATCGGTTAGGTGATCTCGAATTGCTCTTCCATGTTATATTGGAAAGGCAAATGAGTATAAAAGAACATCCACCACAATCAGAAGAAAATGACGAACACAATTCGAATAATTCTTCAGTATTACATGTTCCAGTCTTGCTAGAAACAGCTTTGCAGCTGCTAGATCCAAAAGAAGGGGAGAGCTATCTCGACCTAACTGCCGGATTCGGTGGTCATGCAAGTGAATTTTTAGCTAGAACCAAAAATTACAGTCAATCGGTCCTGGTTGATCGTGACGATTACGCTATTGAGCGTTTAAAGTCATTATACGATCATGGCGCGCGGCTGCTTCATACCGACTTTGTATCCGCTGCCAAACAGTTGATAGAAGCGGGTGAGAAATTTAACATCGTATTAGTTGATTTGGGGGTGTCATCACCACAGCTCGATCAGAGCATAAGAGGGTTTTCTTTTACAAACAGCGGGCCACTCGATATGCGGATGGATCGACGCCAAGACGTTAGCGCAAAAACGCTGGTTAACAACGCCTCGGCCGAAGATCTGACCCGCATCATAAACCGATACGGTGAAGAGCCAATCGGTTTTGCCAGGCAAATCGCTACGGCGATTGTTGGCGCTCGGCCTCTGTCTACAACAGAAGAACTCGCGAATTTGATCAAGCAGACTTATCGTGGCAAGTGGAAGAAAACCCACCCAGCTACGCGCACCTTTCAAGCACTCCGGATTGCGGTCAACGATGAGTTACGGCTTATCGAAAACCTGTTGCCACGCTTGCCCGACCTGTTAAAACCAGGTGGGCGAGTCGGCATCATTAGCTTCCATAGTTTAGAGGATAGACTAGTTAAACGTTTCTTTAAAGATCAGTTTGACCTGGGCCTAGAATCTGAACTGCAGCCACTGACCAAAAAGCCGATGGCCGGAGACATTTACGACGTTCACAATCCGCGTGCGCGAAGCAGCAAGTTTCGAGCCGCCGTGAAAAAATAAAAACAAAAAGGAAAGGGCAAAACACTATGCCAATTCACATAAACGTACAGTACGCTGACGTAACTCAAGTAGTTGCAGTTACCGTAAAATAATTCACTGTACAAACGCCTGATTGCTCAAAATGGGCAATCAGGCCCAAATAAAAATAAAAAGAAAAACCACCACATGTCATACCAAAATACAA
>DAIOXF010000014.1:7514-9572 GCA_036758105.1 Candidatus Saccharimonadota bacterium
CAGCAAAACTGGTCGCGTAATCAAAACACCGTCGCCTTTATTTCTTCTGTCAAACTTGGCCCCGTCGCTCATACGGTACTTGTTGCTCTTATGATCACAGTGCTTGGTTTGATATACCTGACACAGGCGACCAAAGCCACCAGCTATGACTACCAGTCACAAAAAATCGATAGCCAAATCGCTGACTTGAACACGAAAAAGAGTGATCTTGAAGTTGAAAACGCTCGTTTGACAGCGCTTGAATCAGTCAAGAACAGTAGTGTCGCCCGTGAAATGACAGCCCCAGCTAGCACTAATTACGTTCATTAAATAAGTTATGAAGTCTGAATTGCAAAAAGGCAGCCGATCGAGAATTCTTGCTCGCCTGATGTTTATCATCATGGCGGTATTTGTCGTGCGACTCTTTTTTTTGCAAATCATTCAACACGACTATTATGTAGGCCTAGCCAATAACGAACAGATTAAACGTCTGACAATTCCGGCCAAGCGCGGCCTGATTTATGCGCTTGATGGTGATAAGCCAGTAGAGATGGTGATGAACGAGACGGTCTATACGGTTTTTGCCGACCCATCGGTAACAACCAATGATCCCAAAATAGTTGATACGATTCGTCAGATTGCTGGTGGCAATGCGCGCTCAAATCTGGATGGATTACTAAGTGACAAAAGCAGTCGCTACCAAGTATTAGCCACAAAGGTGACGCGGGCGCAAGCTGATATGATCAAAGCCGTCGGCCTTAAGGGCGTCGGCTTTAAAGAAAATAGCCAGCGCGTCTACCCCGAAGGGGGACTGGCTGCCCAAGTCCTGGGATTTTTGGACTATAACAGCGTTGGCCAATACGGCGTTGAAAGTAAATTAAATAATCACTTGACCGGTACGGACGGCTTACTCCAATCTGTGACTGACGTTAGTGACGTACCTCTAACAATCGGCAATAATAATATTAAAAAGCCAGCTGTAAATGGCGACAATATTGTACTGACGATTGACCGCAACGTTCAGTCGCATGTTGAGCAGGCGTTAGCCGATGGCTTGAAACGTACCAAGGCAACTAACGCCAGTGCTGTCGTGATAGATCCGCAAACTGGTAAAATTATGGCGATGGCTAACTTACCGTCATATAGCCCAGGCGATATTAACAGTGTCACCGATGTATCGGTCTTTAATAATCCAATCGTATCGTCACCTTACGAGCCGGGTTCGGATATGAAGACTTTAACTATGGCGGTTGGTGTTGATAAGGGCGTAGTCACGCCATCGTCGACCTATAATAACCTGGGTTACATGGACGTTGACGGCATTAGAGTTCTAAATGGTGTCGGTTTGGATAACTTCGGAACGATTACCTTGCAGACCGCGATGAACCACTCACTTAACTCTGGATTTATAACAGTTGCTGAGAGACTGGGCGATGGCACAAATATTACACTCCAGGCGCGCAATACGATGTATGATTATTTTTATAATAAATTCGAGCTTGGCCAGGCAACCGGCATAGAGGTAACTGGCGAGCAAACGGGTACGATTATCCCGCCAAGTGACCCACAGGGGAATGCCGTGCGCTATTCTAATATGGCATTTGGCCAAGGCTTAGACGTAACAATGCTGCAAGTAGCTTCAGCCTTCAGCTCAATTGTTGATGGCGGCCAATATCACCAGCCGACGGTTATTGCTGGAACAGTTGATGGTAGTGGCAATTACAAATCAGCAGCAGCTTTGCCGACTCATGTAAGTGTCAGTAAATCGACGGCCGATCAGGTGCGCGAGATGACCCATATAACGCGCGGCACCTTGTTTGGCAGTAGTGATAAGCCAGGCTATGAAATTGGTGGCAAAACCGGTACTTCACAGACATTGATTAACGGCAACTATGACAATAATCAGACGGTTGGTACTTATTTGGGCTACGGTGGTAATGATACGCCGCGGTATGTCATAATGGTACAAGTATCAGGTAAGGGTATGAGTCTACAGGGTGGGCGCGATGCTCAACCTATCTTTACCGATATTTCAAACTGGATGCTCGGATATTTAAGGATACAGCCAAAGGAGTAAAG
>DAIOXF010000015.1:0-9555 GCA_036758105.1 Candidatus Saccharimonadota bacterium
GTCCTACACTACCTACGAAAATCAAGCAACCGCTCTAAGAAATAGCTTATCTACCGCCAAGGTTGTCTTAGATAAAGAAGTCCGCTATTCAAAGGTTATCACTGGTATTGCCGCACTGATGCCTAGTGGCGCAGTACTCGACAGTCTCAACCTCAGCACCACCAGCTTTGGGACTCCAACGACTTTAACAGTCTATGCCAAAACAACGGCTAACGCCCTAGCTGTCAAAGATAGTTTTCAGTCATCGCCATTATTTTCTAACGTTGCTTTCGTTTCTATTTCGAGCTCTAGCCAGCAGTCAAAAGATTATCCAATCACAGCAAGCCTTAGCGTGACTATCAATAAGGGGGCCGCTCAATGAAAAAGTCAGTCATGACCGCAAAAACCCTCCGTGGTATTCTAATATTTTCAATCTTCTTGATGATCGCTGGATCCACAGTCGGTACTTACTTTGCACAGAAATGGCTACTTAGCCAAGCTGAAACAATTAGCCAAACAGTCGCCGAGTCAAACGCCAGCGGTAACAACAATCAAGCCGCAGCTAAGCTCCAAGCCGAACTAGCTGCCCAACAAAGCGTTATAACTAAAACGAGCCTACTAGCCGTACCGCGTCAGGAATATCAAAGTAAAGCAATCCAGGAATTAGACCAATACGCCGCCGATGCTGGCATTAGCATTTCTAACTATAGTTTCTCACAGGCGGCGGCCGTGGCTGCGACCGGCACAACAACAGCGACATCGGCTGCTGCCACGGCTGCCAGTAATAATCCAATCGTCACCGCCACCCTAACTAGTCCGGTTTCTTACGGAAAACTCCTAAAATTTATGAATTACGTTGAGAACAATTTACCAAAAATGCAAATAGCCAGCGTTAACCTCGGTAGAGCCACTGGCGCAAGCGGCGATTCAGCCAAGATTGATCAATTAAGCATAGAGGTATCCGTAAATTAAATAGCCTTATGAAAAAAGACATTAAACTATCATCTGTATTCAATCCAATCGTAATTGCTTTTAAAAGCTATAGTCTTACGATTTTTATCGTCGTGCTGGTTGGAGGCCTAGGAGCCGCCATCCTGATGTTAAGTGGAGCCCTCCAAAAAGCCTCCGAGACTAACGGATACACCCCGACTACCACGACCTCAGCTTCATTTGACCAGACAACTATTAAACGTATCAATCAGCTATATTCCAGTAGTGAGGCGCCGGCAGACTACTCGCCACCATCAGGTCGTATTAATCCATTTTCAGAATAATTGGAACTAGTTCACTAAAACACTTATACTAATATTATGCTACTACTAGGATCAAGACTTATCGGCGTTCCCATCATGGGATTACAGACCGGGACCAAGTTGGCTCAGACAGCCTTCCCTATTATTGATCCGGCTAATCTTAAAATTGTAGCCTATATCGTAGAGGGACCCCTTCTAACCGAAAAACCTTCGCTTGTTCGCATTGCCGAAGTTCGCGAATTAAGTGATATCGGCATGATAATCGATAGCAGCGATGACTTTGTCGGCGTTCATGATGTTATTAATATTAATAAATTGTATGAGTTAGGCTTTAACCTCGTTGGTATGCCGGTGGTTGATGAGATGAATCATAAATTAGGTAAGGTTGAAGATTACAGCCTAGAGGCATCAAGCTTTGTTATCCAGCAGCTACACGTCAAGCGAGGTCTAGTGAAGAGTTTGACAGACACCGGTCTGTTAATTCACCGTTCGCAAATCGTTGAAATAAATGACCACTTAATTATTGTCCGGACTACCGCCAAAAAACCCGAGCCGATTATGAAAAGTGAACGTCGTGCCTTTGTTAACCCCTTCAAACAACAGTCCGCACAACCGGAAAACAGTGTTTCTTAGTTATCTTCTGCCAATGCCGACTTGATGTCGTCATAGCTAAAACCCTGGCGTGCCAGGTAGGCAATTAGCTTCTGCTCGTCTGGGTATTTTGATTGTTTTTTATCAATTATCTTTTTAAGTTCAGATTCATCCGACCGGACGCTACCCGCTAGCTCGGCTTGAATGATTGCATTATCTACACCTTTTGTCATCAACTCAGCAACCAATTTGCGTTGGCTAATCCCCTTTCGCACAAAACGGTTTTCAACCCAAAAGCGGGTAAACTTCTGGTCATCAATATAGCCCTTTTCAACCAGTCTACTAAATACTCGACTGGTTATTTCCGTCGATACGCCTTTTTTAAACTCACCATTTTTTTGTCGAGCCGGCCTGGTTTTTCGATAAAGATAGTCTTTAACCTCACGCGAACTGTGTGGTCGTGACAAGCAATATTCCAGCGCCCTACCATAGAGCTTGCCAAACTGGCTCTCTTGCTCTAGGGTATTAAGTTCGGCTTCGTCATACGACTTACCAACCTTAATACCAAGTTCGATAACCTGAAACATATCCAAGCTAAATCGATATTTTCCGTCAACCGATACGTTGACCCTATCTTTATTGCGGGCCTGAACACCAATCGCAGTAATGATCATGGTGTAGACTAGGCGGCTTCTTCAGCTACCTTAGCGCGAACTTTAGCTTCAATTTCGGCAAGAACTTTAGGATTTGCCTTTAGATATTCTTTGCTAGCTTCACGGCCTTGGCCAATCTTGGCATCGTTATAGGCGAACCAAGCACCAGATTTTTCAACAATATTGTGCATCACGGCAAGATCAAGTACATCGCCGGTTTTTGAAATACCTTCGTTATACATGATGTCAAACTCAGCGACTCTAAAAGGAGGTGCAATCTTGTTTTTGACCACTTTTACCTTAGTGCGGCTACCGATGATCTCTTCACCTGATTTAATTTGGCCAGTACGGCGAATATCAAGGCGGACTGAAGCGTAAAACTTCAAGGCATTACCACCAGTGGTAGTTTCGGGGTTACCAAACATTACACCAATCTTCATACGGATTTGGTTAATAAAGATGACTGTCGTACGGCTTTTACTAATAATACCGGTCAGTTTACGCAAGGCCTGGCTCATCAAACGTGCCTGAAGTCCCATGTGGCTATCGCCCATGTCACCGTCAATTTCGGCTTGTGGCACAAGTGCAGCAACTGAGTCGACAACCACTAAATCGACCGCATTCGATCGAACAAGTGTTTCAGCAATCTCAAGAGCTTGCTCGCCATTATCAGGCTGCGATACTAGTAGGTTATCGGTATCAACACCCAAGCGACGAGCGTAGGCTGGATCCAAGGCGTGTTCGGCATCAATAAAGGCGGCTGTGCCACCATTGTTTTGAACTTCAGCAATAGCGTGCAAGGCTAAGGTGGTCTTACCGGATGATTCTGGACCGTAAATCTCTAGGACACGACCCTTTGGATAGCCGCCGCCAAGAGCTAAGTCAAGCGATAATGAGCCGCTACTAAAAAGCTCAACGTCAACTGTTGTCGTATCACCTAGTCGTCGGATTGCGCCGTCACCAAACTGTTTATTAATTTGCTCTTGGGCAAGGCCAAGCGCCTTTAATTTACCTTCGCTAGCGGTGGGTTTTTCGGATAGTGGATCTTTAGTGGTCTTTTTCGCTGCCATATGTTCCCTCTCGTTTATTATCTTTATTATACCGGTCGGCGTCACAATTTGCTATAATATACGCAATGATTAAACGTACTAGTGGATTTACAGTCATCGAGATCATCTTTATAATTTTGGTTCTTGGTGTCGCCAGCGTTCTATTTTTCTACCAAAAAAATGAACTCGCCACTGCCTCCCGTGACCAACAACGTAAAACCGCCATTAATGCCATGTACTACGGCCTAGAAGAAGTTTTTTATAAAGCTAACAACTATTACCCAGAAACAATTAGCGAGACTAATCTACCGTCAGTCGACCCAGCACTGTTCAGCGATCCAAACGGTGTTAAAATCGGCGCTAGTAGTAGTAACTATCGTTACGAAGCTACTAACTGTAACGACAATAAATGCCAAGCTTACAATCTTCGTACTACCCTGGAAAACGAAGCTGACTACGTCAAAGATAGCCTCAATAAATAGCCTGAGCTAATTATTTGTTTTGTTTTTGGCTCGACTATTCTTACAAGTCTCGATAGCATTGTTTAGCATATCAATACATTCTTTTGGATTCGATGCGTAGGTAAAATTATAAGCGGTTGCGTTACCCTCAGTACTTAGTCGAATCGATCCATAATCAAAAAACTGCTGAAATATGCCTTTTTGCTGAAAACGAGCATCTTCGATATTATCCAGGCTCACAATCTTCTCGACATGCGAAAATAAACTAACCTGAACATCTTGAATAATGTTTTCGTTGGTTAGATAAAACTTGTTACTCGTGTAAACGAAATAGGATATATAGGTGCCGATACCAATTAGTATTGTAATCAGCAGAACCGGCAAAGCTATGGTCGATGCCTGAGCTGCATCACCGGTTAGATTAAAGCTGCGCACGAATAGGTCATAGTTATAAAGGATAGAAATCGCAAAGGCTATCAGTATTATACCGACTGAAAGTGGCAATAACAGACCAATCGGATGACGTCGAATAGTTGTTATAACGTATTCATCGTCTTGCAGATTCAGGTTCGGATAATAACGCTTCGAACTGTCATGCTTTAATTTAGTCTCAAGACTAACCTCAGAGTTGACATCGACAGGCTTCGAGGCCGGCTCGGGCTGAACCTGCACTATTGGATGCGCATATAGTGGTCGCCCATTAGCATCATAAGCTACTGGTTTGTCATATTGTTCGGCATCTATCGAATCATTATTCATTCTAATGATATTATATCAAGATTTAGTCAATATCGCTGAGAGTTTTACCTAGATGAGCATAGCCCTTGGCGGTAACGCGCCGCCCACGCGGTGTACGTTCAATAAAACCAATCTGCAACAGATACGGTTCATAAAAGTCTTCAATAGTTGTCGCCTCATCACCAGTCAGAGCAGCAATCGTATTCAGCCCGACCGGATTATTGCCGTAATTATCAATCATACTACTAAGCAAATTGCGGTCGCCCGGGTCAAGTCCAACCTCATCAACCTCCAGTAGCGCCAAAGCGGCCCGCGTGATAGCAGTGTCAATAATGCCATCGCCGTTGATATCAGCGTAATCCCTAACGCGCTTTAAGAGCCGGTTGGCAATACGCGGCGTCAAACGCGCCCTAGTCGATAGAATTAGGGCTGCTTCAGGCTTAATATCACAGGCTAAAATTCGAGCAGCGCGTCTAATAATCTTCGAGATTTCATCTGGTGTATAAAATTCCAAACGATGCATCAAGCCAAACCGATCGCGCAGCGGCGCCGATAATGCCCCGGTTTTAGTAGTAGCGCCAATCACTGTAAATTTTGGCAAATCCAAGCGGACACTACGCGCCGCCGGGCCCTTACCGATCATAATATCGAGTTTAAAATCCTCCATGGCGCTGTACAGGACCTCTTCCACAGTCCGACCAAGGCGATGAATCTCATCAATAAACAAGATGTCGCCATCATTCAGATTGGTCAAAATGCTTGCTAGATCACCTGCTCGTTCAATCGCCGGACCGGCCGTTATGCGGATATTAGCACCCATCTCATTGGCAATTACACTAGCCATTGTAGTCTTGCCAAGTCCCGGAGGGCCATAAAGTAGAATATGGTCAATCGGCTCACCGCGCTTTTTGGCGGCATCAATTGCAAGTTTCAAATTTTTCTTCAATCTATCCTGGCCGACGTACTCCGAAAAACTATTCGGGCGCAGGCTAGACTCAATCTGGCGCTCATCAGCGTCCTCAGCATGTAAACTCGTGTCAATAATGCGCTCAATCGCCATTATGCTGCGCCTCTTAGAGCTTGCGTAACACGGGCGGCAGTTGGCAAATCGATTGGTATTGATTCTAATGCTCGACTAGCATCAGACAAGCTGTAACCAAGCGCAATCAGTGCCTCCAAAGCTTCATCGTTAATTGGCTGGTTGATATTTGTAGTACTGCGAGTAATTTGTACCGCCAGCCCGACCTTGTCCGATAGGTCAACTACGACGCGTTCGGCAATACGCTTACCGACACCACTAGCTTTTGTAATGTAGGCACTGTCACTATTAGCAATAGCATTTCGGACCTGCTCGCTATCGCCCAGCGATAAAATTGACAGAGCTGCCTTTGGACCAACACCCTGAACCGTAATCAAAAGTTCAAACATTTTTTTAGCCGCCAGACTGCTAAAACCAAATAGTTCCTGCGACTGTTCACGGATATGGTGATAGGTATGAAGCTTAATTTTCTCGCCCAGCACAGAGGCGTCAAAATCGCTCAGAGCGACCTGTACTTCGTAACCGATACCATTAACATCAACAATGACGGTACTATTAAACTTTTCGACAACCACGCCGTATACATGTGCAATCATATGTTTCTATTATGTCACATTTTCTTGTTTAAGTTTGCAAAAAGGGGCAAATACTTTTATATTATCAAAGCTATTTGCATTAAAAGTCAGTCTTAAGCCGACTCATTAATGAATGCGTGATAGCCGCCGCCAAAGCATCGGCGCAGTCATCAGGTTTTGGCACCTCGCTTAGGCCAAGCTGTAATCTAACCATCTCTTGCACTTGCTTTTTATCGGCTTTACCGTAACCAGTCAGGGTTTGCTTGATTTGCTGTGGTGTATATTCGGCTATCGGCAGTTTGCCCTTACGTCCAGCCAACATAGCCACACCTCTGGCCTGCGCCACCGTCATGGCCGTTGTCACATTTTGGGCAAAAAAAAGTTTTTCAATCGACATATAGTCCGGCTTGGTTTCGGCAATTATATCCGTTAGGCTATCAAAGATATCCTCCAAACGCTCGTCATGAGGAGTGTGGGCAGGCGTCGTGATGACACCGGCATCAACTAGCTTCATCTTGCCCTTTATAACTTCTATGACCCCAAAGCCGAGTATGCCAGTGCCAGGATCAATGCCAATAATTCTCATATCACCAGTATAGGGTATCTACTCAATATCTGCGGTAATATCGGCGTTCGTGTGTACGTTAACCACATCATCAAGATCATCAAGTGCATCCATGATTTTCAGGACCTTACGGGCAACCTCGGAATCATCGATAACAACGTGCGAGTTTGGTACGTACTGCAACTCTGCACCCGCAACCGTCAGGCCTGCGTCCAGTATCGCTTGTCTAACTTTTGCAAGTTCCTTCTGTTCGGTATATACGATAATGTCACCGTCTTCTTCGATTGCATCTTCAGCGCCAGCATCAAGGATCGTCATAAGGGCGTCTTCGCCAGTCGCGGTGACAGTAATAACGCCTTTACGCGTAAACTGAAACATCACGCTGCCCGCATCCGCGACGCGACCGCCGTTTTTCGTCAGAGCCGTTCGCACTTCGGGGAACGTACGATTTTTGTTATCCGTCGCCGTTTCGATAATAATACCGACGCCACCTGGACCCATACCTTCGTAGGTAATTTCTTCCAGGACAGCCGCATTCTTGTCGGCGACTCGATCAATCGCTCGTTGAATATTTGCAGCCGGCATATTTGCCTGTTTGGCACTTTCAATAGCCATCGAAAGTGCCGAGTTCATAGTTGGATCGATACCGCTACGAGCCGCGATGGCAATCTGATTACCAATGCGCGTAAAAATAGCTCCACGCTTCGCGTCTTTGGCGCCTTTTTCTCGCTTGATTGTTGACCACTTGCTGTGTCCTGACATAAGGTATCTCCCTTAACTAGATATACGTGATTTGTATCCATTATAGCAGACAGGACTTAGGTCCAAGGCTTGGTTGTTAGGTAGCCCCTAGTGGACGATTTTAGAACTTTTATTGATTAACTATTTTAAAAGATTTCTAACTTAGAAACTGACGATAATCAACTTTGGTAGGCTAGTAGATGTACTTCGAACTCTTGATAAATGAGGTTAGTCGCAAAATCTCAAGCAATAAATTGCCCATATAAAAAACACCTTTGGTAGCGATCAAAAGGTGTTTTTTATATGGAGGGACCAGTGGGGCTTGGCCACCGCTGGCGGCCCCGCGGGTTCACGATTGGCGATTAATCGCCATCGGAACATCGCTCTCAAACAGCCACTGGCTGTTTTCGCCCACTCCACCCCACGGGTGTCGTAGTTTCAATCCCCACACAAATCTTTCCCAAGAAAAAAGACCTACACGAGGTAGGTCGTTTTTCTTGGAGGGACCAGTGGGGCTTGAACCCACGACACCCTGCTTAAAAGGCAGGTGCTCTAACCAGCTGAGCTATGGTCCCATGTATTGTTAAATGTTGCTCGAATATTTTCCTAGAACAACTCTAAAAATGTACCACTAATAGAGGTAGTTTGTCAATGTTTGGACTTTTTTTCAGCCAGATGAGCTGGTTTGGTAAAAAACAAGTCGACGACCGCAAATATCATACCAAAACTGATAATCAGGTCTTTATTTTGCACTAGCCAGCTGTAGGCACTCGCCCCAAAACCCTGAAGCATCAAAGCATAGCCCAGTGGCTGAACCAAGAATGCCAGCGCAACCAGCGTAAACATCAGCGCTCCAATAGTGCGGCCAAAAAAACCCTTGTAGGCATAACCGTGAAAAAGTAAAAGAATCGATGGCAGCAAAACTATCGCCGACAATGTAATCGCTGTTGTTATCGGGCTAGACCTAACGCCCAAGATGCCCACTACAAGACTAGCGTTATCGCCCCATAAAGTACTAAGAATCGAGCCGGTCGCAAGTGCCAAGCCAAGCAGCCCAAATCGACGACGGCTTACAAAAGATAGCGCAAATAGTGCTAAAGCAATTGCCGCAAATATCACAACTACACTCATTACTTTATGCTCTCACCACTAATATCAAACACTGCTGTACTATCAACCCTAATGCTAAGATTACCAACTGATCCAGCAGCAACTTCAATCACGTAGCGCGCATCAGTTTTAGGTGAAAATACTGTCTTGGCGCTAGTGTCTGGCGAAGCGTCTGTTACGATGTAGACAATTTTCTTATCTTTATTAACCCAAATAATATCAACCGCCGGTTTGGTACCAATGACCGATATTGGCCATTTGCTATCACTTGGATAAGCGAAAATCATTGCTTGGTCGGGAGCAAGCGTCGTTAAGTCACCCAGCCCTGTATCGCGCTGCGAAGGCGTTGTTGCTAGTTTTGCCGTAAAAACCCCGTCTCCCATGTTCAAAGTTGTACGCGATTGAATAGTCGACGAGATAATAATGATAGCCGTCGCCAAGACTAACGCTACGACAGCGATTATGATTACCGCTATGCCAACACTACTGCCACGCTTCACTTTAGAGCCTTAATATATGCCATAAGCATCATTATAGCAGGATTATCTTAAGCGCCGATTTTGTCTTTTTTATTATTACGCTTAGCATTAATTTCGATATATTCGATTATCTTTGTTGCGACGTCGCGCTTTGTGATTTGCTCTGGCGTCTTTAGACTAGCCGATGAGTTAACCTCAAGCACAAGTGGCCCTCGATCACTGCGCATCATGTCAACGCCACAAATTGGCAGCCCCATTGCCCTTGCTGCTTTTATAGCAGTCTTAGTTTCCTCATCGGTCAATTTTATAACCGTCCCAACGC
>DAIOXF010000016.1:0-9237 GCA_036758105.1 Candidatus Saccharimonadota bacterium
TCACTAAACAGTTCGGTTCAAACACCTTATAAAGCTTCAAATAACAGTATTCCTGTCACTATAAAAGCTCAAACCGCCACCGCTCCGCAACAGACTAAAGCCACTCCAACTCAAAATGCTTCGCCCTCTAGCAGAGCTGATTTAGTTATGAATTATATGGACCTAAGTGTAAACTTGCAAGCCGATAAATAGACGTCATTAAATAAAGATGACGGTCAGCCGACCGTCATCTTTATTTGGTGCGCGAAAGAGGATTTGAACCTCCACGTCCCTAAGGACACCAGCCCCTCAAGCTGACGCGTCTACCGATTCCGCCATTCGCGCACACAATGCCGTAGCATCGATGACTAGTATAGCCGATTTTAAGGCGTCTTGTAAACCGCTTGAGAACCAGCCGACCAGTATAAAACATCCTGATATCGATCAAATTGTGACACAAAAACATTTTTATCGTTATACGACTGGTCGTTATAACTGGTAACGTAATATGCAACTGATTGGTATAGTCCGACCGCCGGCGCGTCAGCCAGCCATTGCTTTGAAAAAGTAATATACTTGGCATTTCGAAGACCTGGTTCAAGCCGCGACCGTGCACTAACCAGTGCGTCATCGGCAATTCTATCCGAGTAGTTCGACAGGTTAAGACCAAGTGGATTGGCCTGTGATGAGTGCCAGTAAGCATAGATGTCGGGATCGGCTCCAATTGATAGCTGATAAATCAATACGTCGTAATCCCGCGATTGTAAAGTTTCCTGAGCAGCATTCCTGGAAGTATCACTTGGATCAATCACAACTGTATCAATTTGAACTCCTAGTTCCCGCCACTGCCCAGCAAGCGTTTCTAGGACGCGCTCGTAATCATTGTCTTTAATAGTCACAACAGATAGCTTAAGTGCCTGACCATTTTTGGCGCGATGACCGCTACTATCCAGCTGCCAACCGGCATCATCGAGCAGCTTCTTTGCGTTCGCCACATCATAGGCTGGCGCTTTTGGTACTTCACCTGTCAACTGACCGTCAATAAAGGGTAGGTCAAGATGTGGTGTCCCGAGTGGTAGCTGACTGATAATAGCGGCAGTATTCGTTCCGCTTTGGAGTGCGCTTCGAACTGCTTTATCTTGCAAAGCGCCCTTGGTCGTATTAAACAAGGCGTAAACTCCACTTTTCACCGGTGTAGCATCCAATTTATAACGTTTGGTATCAACTTGCTTGGTGTCAGATGACGACAAATCAGCCGCTGCATTGACCTCACCGGTAGATAAGGCTCTTAAGATTTGGCCTTGCGTAGAATAAACATGTACTTGGAAAAATTCAACTTTAGACAAACCACCGTAATAGTTTGTGTTCCTCTCTAGGTGTACAACTTTCAGACCACTATTAGCGTCGATATCCTGCAATAATCGCAACCTAAATGGACCGCTGCCAACCGGTGAATTACTAAACATATTCTCACGCAAGGAGTTCGGCCCAACCTTTGATAAGACATGTTCGGGCACAATTGGAAAAGTCAAAGCATGCGGAAATGCAGCAATCACCGCCGGTAAGGTAAACTCTAAAGTCATATCATCAATCACCTTGATGCTTATTCTGCTCCAGTCCTCGGGGCTAGTTGAGCGTACGGCTGGATTTTTAAGCAAACCAATCGTAAAAGCAACGTCACTTGCCGTCAGCCGGTAGCCATCTTGCCACGTCACGTCTGGTCGTATCTTGATAGTATAAATTTTATTCGAGCTGTCAATTGACATAGTTGTCGCAAGATCACCCTTAAGATGACCAGAAGCGTCGTAAATAAACAGGCGCGAGAAAAGCAACCGACTAAGCGACTGCTCGGCGTGTGATGATGCAAAAAGTGGGTTCAGAGTATCAACTGGACCCAAGACCGCCTCGGCGTAAGTGCCGCCAACCGCTGCCGCAGATGTGCGATAGCTTTGCTGATACCACATAACCTGTAGGCCCGTGGCGGCAATTAAAACGCCAAGAGCCACACTCCAGACCAAGACGTTCCAGCGAACTTCACGAATATTACTCCAGCGCTTAAAGACAAATTTACGAGCATGCCTTAAAGTGACGTCACTAGCGCGACGGACTCGCTTATTGATGAGTTTGCGATTAACACGAGTGTTCTTAAGTTGTTGCCAACGATTCGACTCGTCATCATCAATCATAGAATAGTCCGCCGACTAACCTATTTAACGGCGGGCAAAAGCAGCCCAACCAAAATTGAAAGGATGAAAACGACAGACAACACGACCGTTACTTCAAAAAGATTCTTATCTAGACCGCGGCGGGTCGTATATAACTCACCCGAGCTACCAAATCCAGCACCAAGTGAGGCGCCGCGTTGCTGAAGTAAAATAGATATAATCATAAGAATTGAAGACCCGACAGTAACAGTTTGTAGAATAATGTTTAAATTCACTTTATGATCTCTCCTGTGCCTTATTTACCTGATGCAATTCAAGTGTAGCACTTACTATATAGTTTATCAGACTCAGCAGTATTCCGGTTAGGATTGACTCCATAAAAGTCATCGAAATTCCCGGCGTAATCAATAGTGAGATGTAAACCATTAGTCCGTTCACTACGAAAACGAATAAACCAAGTGTCAGCAAGATGGCAGGCAACGACAAGATAACAGCGATTGGCCTCAGCACGCTGTTAATTATTGAGAAGACAAGTCCGGCCAATAAGAATTCCCAAACTACACCGGATGTACCGACGTAATCATAGCCAGCACCAAAAATACGAACCGCGACCCATAAGCCAAGTGAGTTCAGCACCCAACGCAACAAAAAAATACTGAATTTTCTATTCATAATATTATATCCATTATAACATAGCCGTAGGTAGTGCACCGCTGAGGTTAATGTGGCCCTTATCGGTAATTAAAATATCGTCCTCAATTCTAACGCCTATGCCCTCTTCTGGAATGTAAATCCCCGGCTCAACCGTCAGGACCATTCCAGGCAATAATTCTTGAAAATGACCTAAGCTATCATGTACATCGACGCCCAAGCCGTGACCAATAGCATGAGGAAAATACTTGCGGTACTTCGACTCATCCGCATCGTTTTCGATTAGACCGAGACCGATTAATGCTTGCTTCATAATTTGATCAACCTGATAGTAATAATCCGTAAAACTTAAGTTTGGACGAAGCAGTTTAATGATTTTATGATGAGCATTCTCGACTGCCGCATGGACCTCTTTGTGACGATTGGACTGCGCGCCAACAGCGTATGATCTTGAAATATCGGCCGCATAGCCATCAACCCGTGCCCCGACATCCATTAGTAAAATTGAGCCATTTTTAAGCTTGGCCTTGTTGTCACTATAATGTAAGGTGCAGGCATTTGCACCGCCCGCCACAATCGGATCATATGCGTGTCCAGCCGCACCAAAACGTCTAAAAAAATACGAGAACTCCGCCTCGATCTCATATTCATAATGTAAATCCGGTAGTTTTTGCTTTGCCAATTTGAATGCATCAACAGTCAGTTTAATTGCCTTTTTAATGGCTTTGATTTCCTCGGGTTTTTTAATGGCGCGAAGCTTGTCTAAAGTTGGTCGCAGGTCTTGGATGTCATTAAAAGTTGCCTGTAGCATGCGCCAATTCTTCTTGATAGACGGATTAACCGCAAAATCATAATGCTCGCTATATGGTGGCTCACCCAAGCTGTAAACAACACTATGCTTTTTAGCCAAGTCACGCAGCATTCTCATCGCTACGTCTCGGTCAATCACATGCTCAATACCACTAATACTACTCGCCATTTCAGCTGACAGACTACCATCAAAAATAGCATGTGTATCCGATATATTTGGCGACACCAACCACGAAATATTGCGATGGCCATCGATAATCAGCCACCAATCTGCAGACTCGATACCGGTTAACCACCAAAAGTTAGCCTCTTGTTCGAACATAAAGGCAGCATCATTGCCACGCTGTGTCTGGGTATCAGCCGCTACTACCACTAGTCCGCCACTGGTCTTTTCGGCCAATCGTTGACGATTCGACACGAAAAAGTCATTTGTTATAGTCATTGATTATTATTGTAGCACTTGCGACGGCGCCCTAGTATCTGAACCAGCTTGATTTATATTCCGTAACGACCACGCAGTGCGTTGAAGTTCTGCATAATTTCGTCAGCACTTAAAACTCTATTATAAATACCGACACTCGAGATAACTCCGTTAAAACTATAGGTCGATGTCGTATGTAATGTACCTATGAGATTTTCTGCATTAGCTGTTAACCTGTCAAACGTAGTTATCGCAATCGGGGTGCCGTCCAATTTTCCATTCACAAATATCCTTATACTTTTATCAGACATATCATAAGTTCCAGCAATAAAATACCAAATGTTGTTTTGCAGGGTCGTGTTGCCTATCGTAGATTTATAGCTTATATTGTCATCGTAAGCTATCATTTTGGCCTTGTTACCAGAAATACCTAACCCACCTGAAGCAAGATCAGAATAACCGATTGAGGGCTTCTGTCCAATTATCCTTTGTTCGGCAGCAGTGTTCGACGAATTTACCCAGGCTGAGTATGTGATACCGTTAGCCCTTATATCTGAGGTTGTAACTATATCATTTGGTAAACTCACATAACCATTAACCCCATCAAAACTAAGCACCCCGCCATTAGCGCTGTTGTATGTAACACCCCCATTCAACGTTCCATTATTTCCATTCCCACTCAAATCAGTCCAAGTAGACCCTGAACCAGGATAAGACGCCCCCAAGCCTGCATCGTAATACAGAACAGGGCAAATACCGACGGACACTAACCCAAACTGGCTAACATTATAGCTCAGTGTGCCATTGGTGGCGGTTACACAGAAGCTATCACCACTGGCCTTACCGCCTCCACTAAGCGTTACACCATTACTGGGAACGAATGTTGCTGGGACAGTTGTCGGATAGGTATTACTGAAATTACGAGCACTTTTCATAGCAGATAGCACCCCATTAAGATCACTTTTTAGCTGGGCGGTAGTAGCAGAGCTTTTCCAGGCGCCATAGCTAATAATCGAGATCGAAGCTAATATACCAATAATTGTAATTACGACTATTAATTCCACTATCGTGAAGCCTTTGCGGGAATTGATTTTGGCTTTTAGTGTATTCATTTTAGTGAGTATGCCTGTTGTGATCCAATGGAACTTATGGTTACTATATCACAAGGGTTAAGGCAACTGCAAATAAGCACGTATCAGCTTAGCCTTGGCTGGACCAATCACCTGGTCGAGCGCATCATATGAGGCACCCTGAACGGCCCGCAAACTACCAAAGGTTTTGATTAATTTGCGCCTCGTCGTAGGACCAATACCTGGTATTTCCTCTAAAACACTCGCCGTCTGCTTGACCCGTTTGAGTACCGTATGATAACTCACCGCAAAACGATGCGATTCGTCACGAATACGTTGAAATAGTTTTACAATGTCCGAATAAGCCTGCTGGCCAGTACCACCACGTAGATTCTTGGAATGTGGCGACAGATTTACCTGGCCGGCGTGAAGGTTCAAGATATAATATTCACCCGCACGTTCTACTAAGACACCCGCGGCAGGATTTTTACGATACTTTTCAAGCATTGCGACGTCAACGCTTGACCGGGTGGAATGAATGATTATCTCTTCTTCACGCTTAGCAACACTAACAGTTGGAACAACGACGCCTCGCTCTTCCATAGCACGCAGCGCTGCATCCAACTGCCCTTTACCGCCATCAATCAATATAAGATTTGGCTTGCCCCACGCTTTAATATTTTTTTCACTAAAGCGGCGATAGAGCGTTTCGTGCATGTTGGCATAGTCATCGTTGCGCTCAATTTTTGTTTTGTACTTTCGATAATCGGCGCGACTACTGACACCATTCATAAAAACAACCTGACTAGCAACCACGTTAGTACCGCTCATATGTGAAATATCGTAACCTTCGATCCTAACCGGGATTTTAGGTAGTCCAAACAAATCAATTAGGCCGCTTAGCGCTTTGTCTTTACTTATATCTAAAAATTCCTTATCGCCGAACATGATTTTATGCTGCAGTTCACGTAAATAACCGAGTTTATTGCGTAGCCTGGCAGCAGCTTCAAAGTCTTGAACGGCTGCCGCCAGATGCATTTCCTTTTCGAGTTCTTTTGTTAGTGGCACGCGGCCACCCTCCATATAGCTAATCAACTTTTTAAGAGAGCTCTTGTACTGCTGACTTGATACGTCGGGCGATGGACTAAGGCCAATGTGCACATCCAGGCTTGGCCTCTCATTTTGACGAACCGGTGCCGTGTAATAAGGGAAAACTTTACGTAAATACCGTAGCGCTTTTTTAATAGCAAAACCGTTAAAGTATGGTCCGTGGTAATCGGCCCCATCATCAGCCGGGTTACGCGTAAAGCTAACATAAGGCCACTCACTTTTCATATCAATCCGAACAAACATCTGCGAACGATCATCGCGAAGTAAAATATTGTAGCGCGGCATGTAGCGCTTGACCATCTCGCTTTCTAAGAATAGTGCGTCAATTTCGCTGTCGGTTTCAATCCAATCGGTATCAACAATCTCGGCTACAAGTGCCCTGGTTTTAACATCCATGTCGCGGGTGCTTTGAAAGTATTGGCGAACCCGATTTTTTAATACCGCCGCCTTGCCAACGTAAATAATCTCGCCAGATTTATCTTTATGAAAATAAACACCCGGCGAGTTCGGCAAAGTCTTTAACTTGGCATCAAACTCTTGATTCATCAATATCTATTATAGCTGTTTGCGAGAAGCTTGCGAAATCGCCCTGACGGTTTCATCGACCATCCGGCCTTTTATTTCGTGACCCGAAAGCACCGACTTTAACTTTATATTGGCATTATCACGCGCAAGCTCTTTCAAGTTCCGAGCCACTACGACGGGATCAAGCGTGCCGTGCAAGATTTCAATTGGCAATTTCAGTTTTGAAACGTCCTCAAATGAAGTCTGGTTAATAATCGTCGCCTCGAGCGTTGCTATGTAGGAATCTATGTTTTTATCGGTCACACTAAAGTCGTCGTTGATTAACTTATAGCGCATGGCAATCGCCGCAAACTGTAAAAACTTTTCAGGATATTTTTTGACAGTTTTATAAATATCAGTAAGCACTTTATCAACTCGGGGCAATAACTTTTTTTCGTCTTCATGTAGTTGATAAAATGGCGGGCTACACAGAATCAATGAACGAACTATTAATGGATAGCGGCGAGCTACATCGACAGCCACGAGTGCCCCTAGCGAGTGTCCAACAATAATAATCGGACCGCGTAGACGTAACTTCAAAAAAGTCGTCAGTACCGAACGGGCCTGCGTCCGAGCGTTATAGATTGCCCACGACGGGTTTGGTGACTGGCCAAATCCCAACAAGTCAACTGTTACGACTTTGATATTTTTCGGTAGTTTTGCAATTACTTCATCCCAAGCACGGCCTTTATTGCCAATCCCATGAATAAATAAAACAGTCGCAGCTGGCTTTCGTTCGCTAGCAAAAGCCTCCGCATGTAATGCATACGGAACTTTGAGCCAGCGATGTATGACCGTATCCAACATCTAGGATTAATTCTAACCTAACATCCGAAATATCAAAAATCAGCATAAATAATCGAAAGTGTAAAATCTTTTGCATCAGATTAGATAATGCGTTATAACTTTAAACTATTGTATTAGTTTTCTTCAGCTGGCTTTAGAGCTTCGGCTTCACCGTTATCGGTTGCAACTTCCTCGGCCTCTTCTGGCTCAGCTTCTCCACCAGCGGCATCGTTAGCAGCCTGAAGGGCACCTGGCTCGTAGACATTGGCAATCACAAGGTCTAGGTCCTGTTCGTGATCTGCGAACTCAACACCTTCTGGCAGCTTGATGTCACCAATCGTCAATTTATCTTCATCGGTTACAAGACCTACAATTGATATCTCGATTGATTCCGGCAGGTTAGCTGGGAGAGCGCGAATTTCTAGGTGTTCAATCGCCTGTAGCACTACCAAACCGGCGCGTTCAGCTACGCTTTCACCAAGACCGACAAGTACAACTGGCACTTCAGTAACAATCTTTTCATTCTGCTTAATTGCATGAAAAGCCACGTGACGCAAAACGTGCTTGACTGGGTCCATGTCAATCGATTTAATAATTACAAGTCGTTTTTTGCCATCAAGTGTAATGTCAATCGGCGAGTGCTTACCTGCTTCATGAGCAACTTTTGTGGTTTCAACAATTGGTGATTGAGTCGAAATCGGCTCGGCACTTCCACCGTAGATTACGCTTGGAACTTGACCCTCGTCGCGAAGTTTCACGACTTGCTTACCATTAACAGTACGTTTCTCTAATTTTAAAGATATATTCGGCATCTTGAACTCCTTATTCCACTTTGACGTATTTACACTCATTATAGCATTTTTACAAATTCTCTGCAGGCCATGGTAAAATAAGATAAGTAATGATTCCCGGAATTGACCTTATAGATTTTATAAAATATGCCAGCGTCTTAGGAGTACTGGCTATTGTTTTTGCCGAAACCGGCCTGATGATCGGCTTCTTTCTACCCGGCGATAGCTTGTTGTTTACGGCTGGCTTCTTAACCGCTTCGCACGTTCTTAATATCAATATCAATCTGCTGGTGGCCTTAATTTTTCTGGCCGCTGTACTTGGTAACAGCACTGGCTACACGCTCGGTCGTCGCATCGGACCACAAATCTTTAAAAAACCAGACGCCCGGTTTTTTAAACAAGAATACGTCCAGCGGGCTCACGATTTTTATGAAAAAAATGGTGGCAAAACAATTATTTTGGCGCAGTTTATACCGATCATCCGCACCTTTGCGCCAGTTATGGCTGGTGTCGCCAAACTAGAGTTTAAAAAGTTTGTTGCCTTTAACATTATCGGTGCGGTTTTTTGGACTGCCGGTGTAACATATGCTGGCTACTTCCTAAGTAAATGGTTCGTATCGATGGGACTAAGTATCGACAGCATCTTGCTGCCAATCGTTGTTTTGATTATTCTACTTTCAATCTCACCGGCACTTATTCATTTATTAAAAGATAAAAAACAGCGCCAATCACTTTGGAACGCTACAAAATATCAATTTAAAATTTTGTTTTCTAAAAAATAGATTTAACTTTTTAGCATTGGTTTTAGGTAGCGTCCAGTATACGACACCTCAACTTTAGCAACCTCTTCTGGTGTACCGGTTGCAATTATGCGTCCGCCACCCTGGCCC
>DAIOXF010000017.1:0-8127 GCA_036758105.1 Candidatus Saccharimonadota bacterium
TTTCATCAATCTGAACTTCGTCCGGTTCGTCGATTTGCGGTAAAACTTCGACCAGTGCAAAGCTGGTTTGGCGTAAGTTGTCACTGTTAAATGGACTAAGTCGTACCAGTCGATGTACGCCATGCTCGCCTCTTAATTTGCCGTAGGCGTAAGCACCGGTTATTTCGATAACGCTGGATTTGATGCCGGCTTCTTCGCCAGTAGAACGCTCGACGATGGTGGTGTGCATGCCGGCCTTTTCCGCCCACCTTAGATACATTCGCTCTAACATTTCGGTCCAGTCCTGCGCGTCAGTCCCGCCGACGCCGGCGCTTAGACGCAAAATGGCGTTATGATCGTCATATTCGCCATCAAATAAAAGTTCTTTACGGCGCGTCTCATACTCGGACTCAAAGGCGCTGACTTGAACTTCAAATTCCTTAATTAAACTACTATCACCCATTTCGATTAGCTCGACAATGTCATCAACCTGAGACTTTAAAGTCAACCAAGGTTCGACCATGTTAGATAGGGCCGCTAATTTTTTGCTCTTATCCTGAGCATAAGCCGGATTATTCCAAATTTCGGATGATGACAGCTCCAGCTCTAGGGCCTGGATAGCTTTTTGCTTTGGCTCAATTTCCAATCGCAAAAAGGCGCCGTCAATTTGAGACGACAGATTTTTTATCCGTTTAAGTAAAGGTTGCATTGACTTATATTGTAGCCGATATCATAGCGCTTCGACAGCCGCAATGTATTGGTCACCCCTATCAGAGTAATTTTTAAACAATCCAAAACTGGCACAAGCTGGACTTAAAAGCACTACTCCGCCCTTTACGGCCAGGCTACGCGCCCGCGCGACAAAGTTGACGGCCGTCGGTTTTTCTAAAATTTCATAGTCGACAAAACCGGCTGCCTGGCAGGCATGCGCGATATTTTCGGCTTCATCACCGATTAAAATCGCTCGGGTATTTTCTTCGCTAGCTAGCTGACGACCAAGCTCTATAAAGTTGGATCCCTTAGACGAGCCGCCCAAGATAATCACCTTTGGTTTTGAAAAGGCATTCAAGGCGGCAATCGCCGAACTTGGCGTGGTTGCGATACTGTCGTCATAATAATCAACACCGTCAACCGTACGGACGAATTTTAATCGGTGCGGCAAGCCCTTGAAGCTTTTTAGACCATTTTTGATCGCCTTTTTATCTTGAATTATCGGCCAGACTGCATCAATAGCGGCGCAGGCGTTGTCGAGGTTATGGTCACCCATCAACTGCAAAGCGCTAATTGAACAAATTTTTTGTTCACCATAATAAAATGCTTTGTTGTCAACATGGGCCGACGAAGTACTTGGGTAGGATATCTTGGTAGCGTCAGACGTGTCAGCAATCGATGTCGAATATTGATTAGCGCCGTTATAGACCAAGTAATCACCCGCTGTCTGATGACGAGCGATGTTGGACTTAGCGTTGATGTAATCCTGCATATCAAAGTGAACATCCAGGTGTTCCTGCTCGATGAATAGCACTACGGCTGTCTGAGGCGAGCGCTTAAGGTCCCAAAGCTGAAAACTTGATAACTCATACACCACCAAGTCATCGCTCGAAACCTGTGACAGAATATCAAGTGACGGCAGGCCAATATTGCCGACTAGCCAAACCTTTCGACCCGCTGCCTCTAGGATACTAGCGATCAGACTGGCGGTCGTGCCCTTACCTTTGCTGCCGGTAACACCAATAATCGGTGCTGGGCATTTTTTAAAAAACTCATTAGTCGCCGACCAGACTTTCCCATCGGTTTTAATCTTGCGCGGCGCTAGCCCAGCCGTCCTGACAACCAAATCAAAACCCTTAAGGTTATGAAAGGCATTTTCGCCAATAATCGTTTTGGCACCATCAGGTAGCGCGGCCGGCTGACGCTCATCAACAATTACAATATCGCTGCTTGAGTCCTCGGCATAATACCGATAGTTCGACTCACCCTCTAGACCGTAACCTGCGATTGCAATCTTCATAAGACTATTCTAGCGCGGGTTGAACAATGTTGCCAATTTATCGTTTAATTCCACTAGTTCTTGGCGCTCACCACTACTGACGGCTGCCAGGACCCAGATATTTTCATCAATAAAGCTTCGCGCTGTTTTAAGCATTCGATCCAGTGACACCCTTTTAATCATATCTGGCACAGCTTCGTAGTTCTTAATAAAGTCATCGGCAAAATAGCGACCGGTATAAAAACTGCTAATCTGCGAAACCGTCTGGGCGCCCATCTGGTAGCGGCCCATTGAAAACGATTTGGCGGCATCAATCTCTTCCTGGCTAATCTTGCCGTCCAGCACACAGCGAATTTCACGGGTGATAATATCGAATAGCTCGCCGGCGGTCTCGTGGTTAACCTGTCCGATAATATCCCAGCTGCTGTCGTAATATCCGGCGCCAACGTGGGCGCTAACATTGTAAGCCAAGCCTTTTTGACGAGCGGCACCAAAGATGCGCGAGTTCATCGTGCCGGTTAGGATGTGGTTAAGATAATGCATGGCGTCCAGCTCTTCGTCGTTCAATTCACGGGACACCGCCATCGACCAGTTAAAGGTCAGGTTGGTGGCATCCTTACGGCGAATAACGCTTGGATTAGAACTAGTAAGCTCATCACGCGGCACTTCAAAGCGCTCACCTTCTGGCAGCTGAAAGTCTTCAATTTGGCGCTTTATCTCGGCTTTGCGGCCGTCAAGCTTACCGGCAATCACAAAACGCATGTTGTTCGTAGTGTGAGTTCGATGGTGATGTTCGCGAACATCAGCCAAGCTAACGTTTGGAATCGTCTTGATTGATTGGCGATAAGTAAGAACGTCCTCGCCCATCAACTGCTGCACGCGTGGCCAAAGCAAGCGGTGATGATCGTTAAGGTAGTTAGTTAACTCGCCTTTAACGTTGCCCTTTTCGGCGTGCAGTTCAGTGTTATTAAAGTGCGGCTGACAGATGGCTAGCTTTTGTAGATCCAAAATGCGGTCCCACTCAAAATCAGCACAATCAGCCTCGTAGACCATGGATAAATCACTAGTATAAGCGTTCCGGTAAGCACCGTTTTTAGTAAACTCAGACTCAAAAGCATGCTCGGACTTAAAGCGGGCGTTTGCTCCAAACGCCATGTGTTCCATGACGTGAGCGACCTGTTCAATATCCTTTGATTTTGCGTAGCGATTACCCGCCCTAAAATGAAACTGCATACTCATGACAGTTGCCCCCGGAACATCAATCAGAAGTCCCCTAGCACCATTTTTAAGACGAACTTCTTCTACAGTATGATTCATATAAGCTTACTTTCTGCCACCCAGGATTGTTTAATGTTTTTTCTTGCGATTCTGACGTTCGGACTTCTTCTTCTTACGAGCCACGTTCTGTTTATGATGAGCTTCAATTACCGTTGTCGCTTTTTTAGTCTTAAAATCAGCGTCGCGATTTAGTTCGCCGCCGGTAACCTCATTGACGCCCTTTTCAACAGCATTTTCAGCTAGGCGCGTCAGTTCAGTATCGTGGTCTTCAGTCTCGCGAGCAACGACGTCGTGTTTATGAACATTAACGACCGCGCGAATAACCTCGTCGCGAAGTGTTAGCTGTAAGCCATCATAAAGCTTTTGCGATTCGCTACGATACTCAACCAATGGATCGCGCTGGCCAACACTGCGCCAGTGAATACCCTCACGCAAATGTTGCATATTTTCAAGGTGTTGCATCCACAAGGTATCAAGCACTTGAAGGTAAACTTCACGCTCAACCTTGCGCATGATTTCGGCGCTTAGCTCTTTTTCTTTTTCAAGGTAGAATTCACTAACAGCCTGCATGGCTATTTCATGGCGACGCTTGTCGTTCTTCTCTTCACCAATAACCAAAATTTTGTCAGCCTCTACCGGGAAGGCAATCTCGAATTTTTCGGCAAACTTCTTGTTGTTTTTAGCTGGTAAAACCGTCAGTTCACGTAGTTTGGCCGCAATTAAGCGGTCAACTTCCGGCTTGATGTCGCTACCCTCAAGGATTTTACGGCGCATCGAATAAACGGCACGGCGATGTCGGTTAATCACGTTATCATATTGAACAACATTTTTACGAGTATCAAAGTTATAACCCTCGACTCGCTTTTGAGCAGCCTCAAGTGTCTTGGAGACAGCCTTGTTTTGAATCGGCGTATCCTCATCAACACCGAGTCTATCCATCAGTGCCGCAATCCGCTCACCCTGGAAGATACGCAACAGATCGTCTTCGGTCGACACGTAAAACTGCGTCTCACCAGGGTCACCCTGACGACCACCACGACCACGTAGCTGATTATCAATACGACGAGATTCGTGTCGCTCGGACCCAAGCACGACCAAACCGCCAAGATCGACGACGCCTTTGCCAAGCTTGATGTCAGTACCACGACCAGCAATGTTAGTTGCCAAGGTAATTGCGCCCTTTTCACCAGCCTTTTCGATAATGGCAGCTTCGCGTTCGTTATTTTTGGCGTTCAAAATTTCGTATGGAACTTTTTCTTTATCAAGCCAGTCAGCAATCAATTCGTTTTTGGTAATCGACGCCGATCCAACCAAAACCGGTCGGCCAATTTGGTGATATTCCTTGATAGCATTGGCGACAGCCTTAAGCTTACCCTTTTCGGTCTTAAAGATTAAGTCTTCCTTATCGAGACGAACAAGGGGCCGGTTGGACGGCACCTGAATAACATCAAGACTGTAAATCTGCTGAAACTCTTCGGCTTCCGTGAAGGCTGTACCGGTCATACCGGACAACTTTTTGTAGAGACGGAAATAGTTCTGGAATGAAACTGTCGCCAGTGTCATGCTTTCCTGCAAGACGGGCACACCTTCCTTGGCCTCGATTGCCTGGTGTAGACCTTCGTTGTAACGACGGCCTTGCATGAGGCGGCCGGTAAACTCGTCAACAATCACCACTTCACCATCGTTTGTAACAACGTAGTCCTTATCACGCTTAAATAGCGTCTGAGCACGCAGAGATTGGTCTAGGTGATAAACCGAGCGAACGTGGTCTGGGCTATAAAGGTTTTTGATACCGAGGATTTTTTGAATTTTATCAACGCCATCATCAGTCAAAGCCACACTGCGGCGCTTCTCATCAACATCATAGTCGCTGTCGCCAAGCTTGGCCACAACCTTAGCAAACTGATAGTAGCTGTCTGGGTTTTCGGCAGCGGGCGCGCTAATGATGAGAGGTGTTCGGGCTTCATCAATCAAGATGCTGTCTACCTCGTCAACGATGGCAAAATTTAAGGCGCGCTGGCGAAGCAGCTCGACTTCATTTACCATGTTGTCGCGCAAATAATCAAAGCCGAACTCGTTATTAGTACCGTAGGTAATATCAGCAGCATAGGCTTCTTTACGAGTGATTGGTCGTAGACGCTTCATACGCGGATCATCGTGACGCTGATTATCGTAATCGGCATCAAACACAAAAGAGGCGTCGTTGATAATTACACCTGTCGATAGGCCCAAAAAGCTATACAACTCGCCCATCCAGCTGGCGTCACGTTGCGCTAGGTAGTCGTTAACCGTAACGACATGCACACCCTTTTCTTCAAGGGCATTAAGGTAAACCGGTAAGGTCACAACTAGGGTCTTTCCTTCACCGGTCTTCATCTCGGCGACGTTGCCGTCGTGCAACACCATACCACCGATTAGCTGAACGTCGAACGGACGCATATCAAGAACACGGCTGCTAGCTTCACGAACTAGCGCGAAAGCGTCGGGCAAGATTGTATCAAGCGTCGCTTCCTTTTTTTGCAGTCGTTTCTTCAGAACCGTCGTCTGATTTTTTAGCTCGGCATCCGACATTTTGGCATACTTATCACTCAACTGATTGACTAATATAACTTTTTTTTGTAAAACCTTTAACAGCTTAGTCTGCGGATCACCGAAGATTTTCGTTAAAACCCCTTGCCTACTTACCATAATCAAAAAATCCTCGCTTAATAGAACTACTGTAAAACACTTCTTACATTATACGGCGACAAGGAGGATTGGACAAGCTGTTAATCCTGTAATTCGCGCTCATAGCCACGTTTGAATCGACTGAGGATTTTTCGACCGCCAACGTGCAAAACGGTTGCCTGCTTGTATTTCCTAAGTTGAGTTGCAATTTTAGCCTCGACAATATCGACGGCGGCCAGCATATTGACCGTTGAGTCCTTGGCTGTAATGACCTTATCCGGGACGTTCAAAACAACCTCGACCTCATATTTATTACCATGATCAAGGTTAACTTGTTTAAGTCTCACCTCTGCCGAAGCGCTAGCGCGTGCTCTCCTGGGAAGGTATCGATCAAGTCTGCCAATTTTTTTATGGACATACTTTGTCGTTGTGTCATCCAGATCGTATTTGATTCCTGTAATTTCAATTGATGCGATCATGCTACCCTCCTTTTTGTTTGGTTGGTAGCTCTATTATAGCATTAGCTGCTTTAAATAGCCTGGCGACCACTCATATATGGCTGCAAAACCGTTGGCACCCGCAGGCCGCCGTCAGGGTTTTGGTAATGCTCTAAAATTGCCACAAGCGACCTGGCTAACGATACAGCGGTACCATTTAGAGTGTGCAATATTTCAACCGTACCATCTTTGCGACGAACGCGTATATTCAAATTACGCGCTTGAAAATCGGTACAGTTGGAGGCGCTCGTTAGCTCGCGGTACATACCATCAACCGGTGACCAATATTCCAGGTCGTATTTTTTGCTGGCTGGCGCGCCCAAATCACCAGCGGCAATATTAATAACGCGGTAAGGTATCTCGAGCGCCTGCCAGATTTCTTCTTCAATGCCTAAAATCATCTCGTGAATATCGCGGCTGCTTTCTGGCAAACTAAAGGCATAAAGCTCTAGTTTATTAAATTGATGCACTCGAAATAGCCCACGGTTATACTTGCCATAGGTGCCTGCTTCTTTGCGGAAAGAGGCGCTGTAACCGGCGTAAAGTAATGGCAAACGATCTTCGTCGATAATTTCATCGGCGTGATAGCCAGTAATCGGAATTTCGGCGGTCGCAATCAGCGATAAATCCTCATTCTCAATGTAATATTCATCGCTCTGCTCGCTACTGCGCGGCGCAAAACCGGTGCCGGTCGCAATTCGGCTGTTTACAAGTGTCGGTACGGTTAAGTATGTAAAGTTTTTCTTGATTACAAGGTCAAGCGCAAACTGCGTAATGGCGTTTTCAAGCAGCGCCAAATCGCCCTTTAGGTAATAGAACTTGGCGCCAGCAACTTTTGAGCCACGTTCAAAATCGACCCAGTCCCGTTTGACCGCAAAATCCAAATGATCAATGGCGCTAGTAGTTTGCTCACCCCATCGCTTAATTTCGACGCTGTCCGACTCGCCGCCTAATGGTACATCGTTCTGAATCATATTTGGCACCTGATACATCAGCTGTAATAGCTCATCCTCGACCGCTTTTAGTTCATTCTCAAGACCAACCAGCTCTTCTTTGATACTGCGCGCTGTTGCCACTAAATCGTCAGATGGTCGTCCACCCTTTAGCTGGCTTGAAATAGCGTTACGTTGTTCGCGCAGTTCATCGGCGCGCTGTTGCATCTTACGCTTGGCCTGATCTTTTTTAAGCAGATCATTGATATCGATGTGGTAACCTTTATTTTCAGCGTTCTTGGCGACAAGCTCTGGATTGTCTCGGATAAAGTGAATATCTAACATATGTGTTTATTGTACCAAATTTCTAGCTATTCGGTGCGAAGTGCCTCGATTGGGTCAAGCTTGGCGGCTTTTCTGGCTGGGAAGTACCCCGCCAACATAGCAATAAGCATCAAGACGACAATCAGTAAAATAATCGGTATTGGTTGGAAAATCAGCAGAACGTTGCCGTCGCCCAAGCTCAGCGTACTGGTAATCCAAGGATTAAGTGACGTACCGGCTACGACGGCGATAATCGCGCCAATTACTCCGCCTAAAAAGCCGATCCAAGCTGCTTCGAACTGGAATAAGCGACTAACATGACGGCCGCGCATACCAAGCGCCTTCATCAGCCCAATTTCACGCGTACGCTCCAGGACCGAAATATACTGCGTATTAATTATCCCGAAGACACTGGTGATGAGAGCCAGCACACCAAAACCAATCACAATTCCCTGTAAGG
>DAIOXF010000018.1:0-1611 GCA_036758105.1 Candidatus Saccharimonadota bacterium
AGCGCCCGAGCAGCATCGCGCTTTGATTCCTGATAGGTAGCTATCGGATAGACAAAGTTTTTCTTAAGCGTAAACTCGCCACCAATCGTGCCGCTTAATTTTCCAGCCTGATTGAATATATTGCGCTCCTCGACTTCTTCCAGGCGGGCTGAAGGATAAGCCGCTGCTATAGCCTGAGTTACAACGTCGATTAGTACGGTTGGCACAACAGCATAATAATGAACCAGGCCTTCATGCGCCATAATCTCTAGCGATATGTGTCGCTGGCCGTACACCCGGCTCTTAAATCCTTTTGTAGCCGTGCTGGCTAAAATGTTGTACATAACCTGTGCCTGAGACAAAACTTCTTCGGTCACATCGCGCTCATCGCGGCCGTTGCCCTCCAGGTCATCGCTAGACGGTGGAATATGTATATATAGCGGTACCATTTTAAGACCACGTTCATAGTTTTTAGCCTCACGTAAAGTCTTTTTGTATTGAGAAAAGACAAACGCCAACACAATACACATAAGGGCGATGACCACGACGACCGTTATGATAAAACTTAGCATTTGCCCAACCTTAATATTAGGTGTAGGGGCCTAGGCCTCACCCAACTCCCTTCCATAGCGTTTTTTCTGGTAGTCTTTTTGAAGCTCACTGACGGCTTCTTCGCGCTTATAAGGATCTTCCTTTGTGTCAGCAACGATTTTCTTAGCACGATCTACCCATTCTTTTTCAATAAGGTCGTCATCCCCGGCAACTAGAGGAGTTACACTAATCTGAGAGTCGTCAACTATCGGCGCGACAGGCAATGCAACCGGCGCCGGCAAAACAGTTGGCAAACCGCTGCTATCAGCAGCCGCAGCGGCAGCTTCAGCAACTTGCTCACGACGCTCTGCCCCAGTTTCTATACCAATTTCCGGGCTCGTATATTGGGGCGCACGCTCAATAGCTGGGCTATAGCCGTCAGAGACCCGCTCTGGTCCGCTCTTAGGTAACGAGGTTTCCGGTTCCATATCTGTAATTATAGCATAATGATATTAAGCTTATGTAGAGAAATTTAACTAGTTCTTTTCGTAATGTAGATACAGCCAATAACAATGAACAGTAAGACTAGCGCCAGCTCATACGGCCCCACCGATCCAACCGACTGCAGGCCTATTAACATGATTGGAGCAGCTGAAAAAACCGTCGAATAATAATATGATTTTTTGAATGAAAGAGCTAAGATCGGCTTTCTAACAGTGAACGCCGATGATAGATGTGCAGTTAGCTTGCTGACTGAAAATATAAAAAAAGTCATTACACCAAGTAATGACAGATAGGCAGACATAAACACAGCCAATATACCAAATGGGCCTATACCCGTAGGTGTTGATGTATTTACCAGAATGACAAGTAAGCAGAGGCTCACAAGGGTTATAACGACTACTATTTTCTTTAACATGGTTATGATTACTATAACACCAAATAATCATTTAGATTGGAACAAGCCCGAGCGACAAGTGTAAATGCCCAGATTGCAACTGACGCTCCTAATATAAAAATTTGAGCCGTGAATCATGGACCACCTGCCGCTGCAGGCTGTTGTACTGACCGCTCCTTTACTAAGGAGCATACGGTCTGTAC
>DAIOXF010000018.1:1621-7974 GCA_036758105.1 Candidatus Saccharimonadota bacterium
CAGATATGTCTGTACATATCTCTATGCGTTTCCACGATGCCGGAGGCATCAGTACTGAACATAAAGTGTTACGCCGATTTGGCGAAACATCGGTAACGCCAGCAAGCAGCAAAGGTACGTGTCCTGCTTCCGCAAGTCAATTTAGCTGCGTGTCGTTACCGAATATTCGTCAAAAAAATCGGCATGGAGTTGATTGAATTTTTAAGGTATTGTTGGCTTTGTGTTTGTTTTTTTAAAGCTTGAATCTACATTACCATAAGCTCTTAGATCGGTCAATACATAGGATGCTATACATACGTTGTAGCCTTTACGTTTTAAATATATAAATAGTATTTCTACAGAGATAAGATTATGCGAATGCTTACAATACAACGATGTTATATATACAATATATGTTTATATAACAGCCGTTTAGCCGTGTAAACTTAACGGCCAGGCACTAATCACGTCAATATTCCGGCTATAGGCAGCGACCGTATCAACAAACCTGATTACTGCCACCATATAAATATAAATTCCAATGTTAAAGCTTAGCCTAGATCTATCTATATATTTTGCACTGAATAAAATACGCCGACTCATTACATTACAAATCAAAGTAAGTTTGTCGTTTAGAAAACCAGACTGAATAAGTTGTACTGCAAAGAATGCAAAGTCTCAATATAATAACTATAATATTATATAAGTTTATTATCAGTTTTTTATTAGCATTTAATCAGCTTGGCTACAAATTATATTTCTCTAATCTATTCTTTTTTTATTATTATTCTGCTAATAAAAGCTCAAAGAGGCGCCTTCTTTCGAACATTCGATTCTTTGTACTTAAATATAATTTTAAGCAGCTACTGCCGACTAACAGATACTAAAAACTGTCAGACGGTTACGTGGTATTTTTTACTTAAAAATCTTTATAATTCTTATTGACACAAGCGTCTTGACGTCATACTATAGGGGTAGCTTCTGAATAAAAAACTTATGCAGGGGCCAAAAACAAACAGATATTCAAAACTCCACATTAAAACAACCGTTCCTCGCAGGCGGTTGTTTTTTATTTAAAAAATAAGTCACATATGTAGCGTCTCCAATAAAAAAATACCCACTATACGTGAGTATTTTAATATGAATTTGGTGGAGCTGCGGGGAATCGCACCCCGGTCCGAAAGGTAACCTATTATTCGTCTACAAGTTTAGTCTGTCTTGGTTGTTAACGACATTCGTAGCTAGAAGCCAGACGTAAAATACTACGATTGCCGCGCAAAAAATGTCTTGGTCTGACGTTGCTGCCCATCAAACCAACGAGCGACATGCTTATAACACCACTAACTGTCTATGTCGCCTGCAGAAAGTGATGATCGAGCTTATTAGGCTGCGATTGGCGCAAAAGTAAGGGGTTGGAATGAGTTAACAAACGCAACTACCTTAGCTTTTGCTGTTTTAAATGCTGTTGCAATTAAAATTTGTGGGTTACGCCCACGGTCGACTTGCAAAATAATCTGTTAAAATCCTTCCGTCGAAGCTAAAGTCAGCCCCAACACAACAGATTCATTATATCATTATTTGCACCTTTACGGTAGTCGTACGTTTTTATGCGTTAGTAGCCGGATACGCCAACAAGAGCTAAACAAGAGGCTATGTATGCTGACGAGTAGGCTTGGACGGCAAAAAAACCTACGTCCCCCCCGTAAAGGGTGCTAGAAGCGTAGCCAGTGAGGCCTGTGAAGAGATTGTAGCCGAGCGGTCAATAGAACCGCCAAGCTGTACATCACTTGTCGGTGGCTATAGTCTCGCCTTAAACCGGGCGAAATTAGCCTGGCACATCTTGGTGTACTATTACTCGACCAAGCTACCAGGAATACCCGCGCGCCAGCCTAGAAGCGCCGCATCAGCCCCTGGAGGATAAAACGATATCCATTAGGTGATAGTTCAAAGAATGCGCCTGTTTCGTTTCACTGATATTTTCTTATCAAAAAAGGCCGTCTGGGCCACGACTTGATCGCACCGATTTAGTCGTACACGTTTCACGAGTTCCCATCGAAGCTTAATTAGATAATATATCGTCGGATAATTCACAACATCTATCGGCTCAAAAAATAATCAATATAGCACAATTGGCTCGAGTTAACAGATATAGCTGTGGCTATAGATACAACGCTAATATGACAAATCGTGAAATTTCTAAGTACGCCCCACTCACTCTACGCAAGTCAATAACCTACTATCCCAAACCGCCGATCGTCTATCTTTATGCAACCGTAGCTACTTGAAAATCATTAAAGTGGCCCGCACAATTGCCGATTTAGACGGCGAAACTGACATTTCGCTAGCCCATATCAGCGAAGCCCTGCAATACCGTGGCTAATCTGCTTGAATTACCTACCCACATCTGGTAAAATAGCTACCGAGTAAACGCTCAAAGATTGCACGTTCAAAAAGGAGACAACAATCAGTACATCAATTCGCATCAATGAAGCAATTCGCGCAGATAATTTACGCGTGATTGGACCAGACGGCGACCAACTTGGAATACTTACCAGAAGTGAGGCACTTAAAATTGCCGAAGAAGCTGGAGTTGACCTGGTTGAGATTTCGCCCAACGCCGATCCGCCAGTTGTAAAGGTCATTGACTGGGGCAAATATCAGTACCAGAAGATGAAAGAACAACAAAAGAACCGCAAGAATGCCAAAACTGCTGAGTTAAAGCAGATGCGGCTCGGCCTTAAAATTGGTGCAAATGATCTAGAGATTAAGTTGCGCAAAATCCGCGAATTCCTATCCGAAGGCCACAAGGTTAAAATCCTCGTCGTCTTTCGCGGAAGAGAGATGGCGCACCAAGAGCTAGGCTACGTTATGGTCGACAAGATCATTGGCCTACTAGAAAACGATGCAATTTTAGAGCAAAAACCTCAGATGGCCGGTCGCAATCTGAGTGTAGTAGTAAGGAGTAAATAATGCCAAAGTTAAAGACCCACAAAGGAACCGCTAAGCGAATCAAAGTTACCAGCACCGGTAAATTGACTCGTCGTCGCGCTTTCGGCGCTCACCTGCTTTCTAAGAAGGGTAAGGGCCGTAAACGAAATATCAACACCACTGCATTTGTTACAGGTGCAATGGCTAAAAACGTTAGACGAGTGTTAGGAATTTAATCATGAGAGTAAAAAGAGGCGTCACAGCACGAGCTAAGCACAAAAAGATTCTAAAGCTTGCCAAGGGCATGCAGCACAACCGTACGCGTTCATACCGCCTTGCCAAGCAGGCTGTCATCCGTGCGCTACAATACGCTTACCGCGACCGTCGTAATCGCAAACGCGACCTACGCGGTCTTTGGATTACTAGGATTAACGCTGCTGCCCGTGAAGTTGGTACAACTTATGGAAAGCTGATTGCTGGCCTAAAAGCTGCAAATATCGAACTTGACCGTAAGGTCCTAGCTGAGCTTGCTGTTAGCGAGCCTAAAGCGTTTGCCGAAATCGCTAAATCAGCTAAAATCTAGAATACTTAGCATATTTTATCCTTACAAAATTAAAAATAATCGCTGTAATGGCGATTATTTTTAATGGGCGGTCCGTCGGTAAGCCGGGTTCTGTCTAGGACGATCATCTATCTAGTCTTATAGTTACCTACAAGATCAAGCGGATATCGGCCTGCGGACGAGTAGCCCTTAATGCAGACCTCCTTGCAACTGGCAGGGTTTACCTCCACATTATGTCACCATAATGTGCTGTGAGCTCTTACCTCGCTCGTTTCACCTTTTCCTGATAAATCAGGTAGTTTCGTTTCTGTGGCACTTTCCCTAGAGTTGCCTCCGGTCGCCGTTAGCGACTGCCATTACTCTACGCTGCCCGGACTTTCCTCTTATGCCCTAAAGGCACAAGCGATCATCTAACGAACCGCCTCAGTACAGTATATCAAAGTATGACCGCTAATTATGGTCATTTTGGTGCTCATCAAGCAACTTATTAACTAATGCGTCAGCTACGTGGTTTAGCTCTCGTGGCACATGAATGAATTTGACAGACTCGAAGAGTGGTAGAAGTTCATGTACTCGCTCGTTAATTGGCCATAACTCACGATTTTTAATCGCATAGGCACCCTTAAGTTGATTAACAACAAGCATGCTGTCAAGGCGATATTCAATATCCTTATAGCCTAACTCTAACGCCCGTTCTAACCCCAGCCTTACGCCATGGTATTCTGCTTGATTATTAGTTGTTATACCAAGATATTCCCCGCCCTCATTCAGCACATCACGGTTTTGATTCATTATCACAAAGGCCGCCGCCGAGGGACCCGGATTACCCCTTGAGCCACCATCGGAATAGATAATTACCCTTGATGTGATTGTAGGTTTTTTAACATCAGTACTACTGTTAGGCGCCGACTCTTCACTGTCATGACCAACCTGATTATATATACCCAAAATAACCTGAGCACTGTCACGAAGCTCATCCGAAACTATGTTATTGGCATTCTGCCACTTATATTTATCATAGCTTGTGCCTAAGAATATTGGCGAGTCTGTAGTTTTAAGCTCACAAAGAAAAACAATCAAAACATGCTGAATATCACTTTCTTCACGGCTAGACATCGTCATCACATCATGAAGAGTTAGCTTATCAACAACAAGGCCGGTATTATTATGTAGGTGTCGCCTTAACGCGTCATCCGGCTGCTCGCCATCGTCTAGCGTACCACCGGGTAATTCATACTTGCCAACCAAGCTTGGTCGCCCCTGCGAGCGCCTTAATAGCAAAACCTTATCTTCGGCTCGAACCATAGCCTGTACTACTATTCTTTGCTTCATGTCTTTTAACTTTCTGTTTTTGAGTTTTGATTACACAAATATTTTATCATTTGTCGGGATAGATAGCGATATATACAAAAAACCCCCAGGACCATGCTGTCGACGCTAGATATTCCGTACCGTAAAGGCAAGGTGGGTACTTTCAAAACATTTCCACAGAAATGAATCATTCAAGTTCCCTATCTATATGATAATTCAGGAAAATCATTTGCGCCTAGGCTAATCCTGGGGCAACTCTTATTATACCACTCTACAGATGAAAGATACCCGTGAACACCGCTAAATAGAAGTTTATCGTGGCAATCATGAAGCTGCTTAAATATTGACCAGCGAGTAACACGATGCCAAAGACTACGATAATACCGTAGCGCTCCATTGCCACCATACCCCGCTTAGCAAAGTCGGGCGCCAAGGCATACAGGACACGCGATCCGTCTAGCGGCACAATCGGTATAATATTAAATATGAAGAATCCAAGGTTGACTAGCACGACCGTATGGATGACTTGATATAAAAGACCCGATGTCGGCGTGCCAAATAACACCCATACCCCAAAGCCAACGAAAGCAATTACAAAGTTCGTCAGCGGTCCAGCTATCGCCACTAAGGCAGCACCCCAATCGCCCCACCTGACATTAAATGGATTGAATGGCACCGGTTTGGCGCCACCGAATATCGGCATGCCTGATAAGGCCAGTATAACCGGCAAAATAATTGTAAGGAACGGATCAATGTGCTTGATTGGGTTAAATGTTAACCTACCCTGCGCCTTGGCAGTGTCGTCGCCAAGCCAATAGCTAACAAATCCGTGCATTGCCTCATGCAGTGTCATCGAAAGCAGAATAACTACAATAACAATCACAATGTAAGTAATGTCGGCTGTCATGTCTACTATTATAACAGCCCGCAGGACATCTTTACTCCTTATTTCATCTTGACGACACGACTAAAAAACGTTATACTGGCAAAGATTGTTAAAAATAAGCGAAAGTAACTAAATGGCAGCACGATGCGAACTAACCGGAAAAGGTAAACAATTTGGCCACAATGTGAGCTTCTCTTTACGTCGCACCAAGCGAGTATTCAAGCCAAACCTTCAGAAGAAGACTTTTGAAGTTGACGGCCAAAAAGTTACGATGATCCTATGTACTCAGGCTATTCGTACTTTAAAGAAAAAAGGCATTTTAGCCTAGCTTATTGATTTTCCAAATTAAAAAGTCCTCCATTGCGGAGGATTTTTTAATAGCCAACAATATTGGCAAAATCTAATCAACTAGCTACGAGTTAGTTCGATAATAGTTAGGCTAGATGGAACACTAGTGATTCCCTTGCTCTTGTATTTCGATACAGTTTCGACAGGGGCGCCAAGCTCACCCACAAAGGTACTTAAAGAGTCTTGTGGCACTTCGTATGATAGACCGCTATCAGCATAGTGCACAGGAATAACAATCTTTGGATCAATCTTATGGACAAGGCCGGCAGCACCAGTAGCATCCAAGGTATAACCATTGCCACCAATAGGAATAATCAAGATATCGATTACACCTAGCGC
>DAIOXF010000019.1:0-5890 GCA_036758105.1 Candidatus Saccharimonadota bacterium
TACACCAGAAGAAAAACTTCTTAGAGCGATCTTTGGTGATAAGGCTGGTGATGTAGCTGCTCCGACGGTTTCGATTGATGACACCGAACTATGCGCTAGGTACCAGGCAGTAGTGCTAAGTGGTGCCGAGTCGAGTCGTCAGTCGCCGCTTGAAATCCAGACATACCTGGCTCGAGTTGGCGTCAGGCCGATTAACGCGGTTGTTGACGTCACTAATTATCTTATGATGCTGACCGGTCAACCTTTGCACGCTTTTGATTATGACAAGTTAGTTAGTGTCGGTGGCGGCAAGGCTGATATCCATGTTAGGTCCGGAAAAGTCGACGAACAGCTTGAACTATTAGACGGCCGCACGATTAACTTAACGCCAAACGATATTGTGATTGCGGCTGGTGATAAGGCAGTAGGCCTAGCAGGTGCAATGGGCGGGTTAAATACAGTGATTGATGAAAACACCAAAAATATTATTATCGAAAGCGCTACTTTTAATCTGTATAAATTACGATCAACCCAAATGCGCCACGGTATTTTTAGTGAGGCAATCACACGCTTTACTAAGGGCCAGCCTGCCGAACTAACAGCACCGGTTTTAGCTGAAGCGGTTCAGTTGATGAGTGAGTGGTCTGGTGCCAAGCGAGTCGGTTCAGTCGCCGAAGCAGTTGGATCGACAATCTCAAGCCAGTCAATTACGATAACTGTTAGCCGCGTAAATAGAGTGTTGGGCACTTCGCTGAGTCAGGACCAGATTGTTAATATCTTGCGCTCGGTTGAATTTGCAGTTGTCGAAGAAAGTAATGACAGTCTGACTGTCGCTGCACCGTACTGGCGAGCTGATATTCATATCGTTGAGGATATAGTTGAAGAAATTGGCCGCCTTCTTGGTTTTGATTCGATTACTCCAACTTTACCGTCAAGAAATTTTGCCGCCGTCTCGCCATCGCAATTTGATACTTTTCGTGCAAATTTGCGTCGTCGTTTGGCGCGTGCCGGCGCTAATGAAGTTTTGACTTACAGCTTTGTACACGGCGACATGATGCGTAAGGTTGGTCAAAAAGTTGAGAACTCCTATCGTATCACTAACTCGATTAGTCCTGATCTGCAGTATTATCGCCAGTCATTAACGCCAAGTCTGTTGAATCTGGTATTTTCAAACGTGAAGCAAGGTTATGAAAAATTCGCTATTTTTGAACTTAATAAAGTTCATCCGAAAACCGCTGGCTTGACCGACGAAAATGTGCCAGTCGAAATCGACAATATTGCCCTCAGTGTCACGAGCGCCAAAGACCAGGCCGGAGCAGCTTTTTACGAAGCGAAACGTATTTTGAAGTATATGACTGATGATTTGGGCATTAGTCTAAAGCTTGAATCGATTATCGACGGCCAGATGCCGGAAGTTGCCATTCCATTTGAAGCCCGCCGTAGCGCAATTGTCCTTACGGAAGACGGTGACATGCTCGGTATTGTTGGCGAATATAAAAAGAGTGTTGCTACTTCCTTTAAGTTACCGGTGTATGCGTCAGGATTTGAACTGGATAGTCACAAATTATTTATGGCCGCAAGCCAACATAAGCCTAACTATCAGCCGCTAAGCCGCTATCCGGGTACTGAACGCGATATCTGCTTTAAGGTTGCTGGTGACATTAAATACGCCAGTGTTGTATCTGCAGTTGAAACGGTGCTTGGCCAATCTGAATTGGAGACAAATTTGCAACCAGTCGATATTTACCAGGCAGATGGCAGTCAGACAAAAAATATTACGCTTCGAATCGGTCTAACGGCGAACGACCATACATTGACAGCCCAGGAGGCTAATCAATTGGTCGAGCAGGTATCGCAAGCTGTCATAGCCTCAACTGATGCTACAGTTATTTAGATTACGGCCAGAAGCTTTAGTTTGCTATAATGTAAGAAGTATTTACGCAAGGGGGTTTTAGAGTGGCTTCAAAAGACAGAGCACAACGTATTGGAATATGGATTATCGCGATTGTTATGACTATTGGGACAATCGGTTCATTCGTGGTTATTATTTTGGCTAATAACAATCAAAAGATTGATTTAGCGCAACAGCAAAAAGACCAGGCGGCTCAAGCTGCTGCACAAAAGGTTGCGGCTAAGGCTAGTGCTGATAACTCGGAGGCCTTAAGTGGCTATAGCGCAGCACCATTTGATGCCAACTCGGTTACATCTTTAAAAGTAGAGACCTTGCAGCAAGGAAGCGGTGACGCGATTAAAGCCACTGATTCAATTAACGCTAGCTATTTTGGCTGGCTATCTGATGGCACTATCTTTGACAGTAGTAAGAAAAAGGATACGAGCGATGCGCCGGTAACCTTTGCGCTAAATGGTGTGATTACAGGCTGGACGAACGGTTTGACGGGTGTCAAAGTTGGCAGTATAGTCAAATTGACTATACCTGGCAGTCAGGCCTACCCTGTTGATTATGGCATTATCACCGCTAATGCGCCTCTACAGTTTATTGTTGAAATTCACAAAATTGACAATTCAGCGAAGTCTAGCGCTCAATAATACAACATATAGCGCCTTGCATTATTACAACAACGCTATATATAATATACTAATATTGACTGAAAATAATCAGAAAGGCTACGAATGACAAATGATTCAATAAAAGACGTTATTATGATTGGCGCCGGACCAAGTGCTTTGTCGGCTGCGGTCTACACGACGCGCGAGGATATAGATACGACATTATACGAAAAGGCTGCGGTCGGGGGATTAGCAGCAATCACCGACGTGGTTGATAACTACCCTGGTTTCCCAGAGGGTATCGAAGGAATGAAATTGGCCGGACAGCTTGAAAAACAAGCCAAACGCTTTGGCGCCAAGATTGAATATGGCGATGTTTCGGCCATACGCGTCGAAGACGGCATCAAGATTGTTACTGTTGATGGGGCTGATGTCAAAGCAAAGGCGGTCCTGATTGCAACCGGTAGTGATTATGGAAAAATCGGCGTACCGGGTGAGGCCGAATATTATGCTCGCGGCGTTCATTACTGCGCAACCTGTGATGGCGCATTTTATCGCGATAGGCGCATAGCTGTAGTTGGCGGTGGCAATTCAGCGGTTCAAGAAGCCATATTTTTAACGCGTTTTGCGTCGCATATCGACCTGTTAGTCCGTAGCAAAATCAAAGCTAGTGAAGTTTTGCAACGTGATCTGCAGAAGTATATTGATGAAGGTAAGATTACCGTTCACGCTAACACCACAACTGACGAGATTGTCGCGACAGATGGCAAAATAACGTCTGTTAAAGTCAGCCAGAACGGTAATTCAACGAATATTAATGTTGACGGCGTCTTTATTTTTGTCGGCCTTAAGCCGAATACGCAATTTCTGGCCGGTAGTGGTGTTGAGTTAGACCAACAAGGACTGGTTAAGACCGACAGCAGACTTCAGACTAATATTCCAGGTATTTTTGCTAGTGGCGACGTGCGTAGCGGTGCAACGATGCAAATCGCCAGCGCCGTTGGCGAAGGTGCTACGGCGGCCTTGTCTATTCGGGAATATCTTGACGAACATAAATAATTAGAACAATTTAATAAAAATAACCTCGTTACCTTAAGTAGCAAGGTTATTAAATTATGCGCTTAAGGCTTAGTGTAGGAAGCCGACAATCAGTAGAGCGATAATGTTGACTACCTTAATTAGTGGGTTGATAGCGGGACCTGTGGTGTCCTTATAAGGATCGCCTACGGTGTCACCTGTAACGGCCGCCTTGTGTGCTTCGGATCCCTTGCCGCCGTAGTGATCGTCTTCAATGTACTTCTTGGCGTTGTCCCAAGCACCACCACCTGTAGTCATAGAAATAGCTACAAATAGACCACCGACGATGACGCCCATTAGAAGTCCACCAAGAGCGTTAGCGCCTAAGACGAACCCAACCAGGATTACTCCGACAACAGGCACAAGTGCAGGTAGAATCATTTCTTTGATAGCTGCTTTAGTTACGATATCAACTGCTTTGCCGTATTCAGGCTTGGTCGTGCCTTCCATAATTCCCTTTATTTCGCGGAATTGGCGACGAATTTCTTCAACCACGATTGCCGCTGTTCGTCCAACTGAACGAAGTGTAATTGCGCCAAAGAAATATACCATAGCAACACCTAGTATAAGTCCAGCAAGGACCATTGGGTTTGTCAAGCTAAAGGCTGCATTTTTGACTTCACCAGCGTAACTAGAGAACAAGACAAGGGCAGCAAGTCCGGCAGAGGCAATCGCATAGCCTTTGGTGACGGCTTTAGTGGTGTTGCCGACGGCGTCGAGTGCGTCGGTAATCTTTCTTACTTTTTTAGGCTGTTTAGTCATCTCGGCTATACCACCAGCGTTATCAGTAATTGGACCAAATGAATCGATTGAAACAATAATACCGGCAACAGAAAGCATCGCTACAGACGCTACGGCTATTCCAAATATACCAGCAAGCGCAAAGCTACCTAAGATTCCAAGGATGATTACGAAAGCTGGGATAACCGTTGATTCCATACCAACCGAAAGACCGACGATGATATTAGTACCGTGTCCAGAGTTTGAAGCCTCGGCGATTAATTTTACAGGACGGTACTTGGTTGATGTGTAGTAATCGGTAATATACACCATAAGACCCGTAACAGCTAGACCGATAAGTGAAGAAAGGTAGATGTTAAGCGTGTCGCTACCGAATATAGAGTGGATAACAAAGTAAAAACCAACAGCCGAAAAAGCCAGAGAGGCAAGGAGGCCTTTGTAGAGGGCGCCCATGATTGATTTATTTTTGCCTAATCGTACGAAGAATGTGCCCAAAATAGAAGCAATAATCGAAACGCCACCTAGTAGCAGTGGTAGTTCAACCGATCCAGTTGCGCCTGCCGTAACGGCACCAAGTAAAATTCCGGCTGTCAATGTAACGGCGTATGTTTCGAAAAGATCGGCAGCCATACCAGCACAGTCGCCAACGTTGTCACCTACAAGGTCGGCAATAACTCCTGGGTTACGAGGGTCATCCTCTGGGATATTAGCTTCAACTTTTCCGACTAGGTCTGTACCGACATCGGCTGCTTTGGTATAAATACCTCCGCCTAAACGAGCAAAGATAGAAATCAAGCTTGCACCGAAGCTAAGGCCGATTAAAGTGTGGATGTCATTTCCGGAGATGTAGTAAAATCCAGCAACAGCTAGAAGGCCAATCGTTGTGACAAGTAGTCCTGTGACAGATCCAGCGCGGAAGGCGACTAGTAAAGCGGGCGCTAGGCCTTGTTTGGCGGCAGCGGCAGTTCTGGAATTAGCGCGCACGGCCACGTTCATACCTATATAGCCAGTTATTGCAGAAGCTACGCCTCCGACCAAGAAAGCAATTGCGGTTGTCCAGCCTAGTGTGTAACCAATAATTACAGCAAGGATAACGGCAACGACAGCAACGGTCTTGTACTGACGGTTAAGGTAAGCCATTGATCCTTCTTGGATGGCCTTTGAGATTTCAATCATATCGGCGCTACCTTTTGACTGTTTCTTAAGCCATAAAACAAGGTATGTGCTGTAAAGTAGAGCTAATATTACTGGAACGAAAATTAATATATATTGGTATGACATAGTTAGTGATTATAGCAAAACGAAAATTTATAGTAAAGAGTATAGTGAAGTTAATTTTTCATCATTACAACAACAGCGTAGCGGCCATCGTCATCGCGCCGACCTGCTAAAAACTCACTATGTGAGTAATAGCGCGGGTCTTTTGTGGTATCGTCTGGGTCGTCTGTAATGTTATTTATTAAGACTCCAGCGGACTGTAGTTGTTCAAAGACAACGTCTTTGAACGAGCGATTATCAAAGGCGAAAACAGGATAATTTTCTTGTCCTGGGGCGGGCGTTAACCAAATTAATAGCTCTTCTGGTT
>DAIOXF010000019.1:5900-7927 GCA_036758105.1 Candidatus Saccharimonadota bacterium
TGGTTTGCTGTCGTATTTATTAACAAGAAATTCAACTGAAGCTTTGCTGCCGAATTGTTCAAGACTATGACGACCAATATGCGATAGCATTAGAATATGATTTGTCGGGTCAAAAATGGCTACTCCGACGCAATCAGCCAGTGGTAAAAATAAAGCTTGACCAGGTACTTTTGTGACCAGAGCATCAGCCGGCTGCGCGTTGCCATTAAACATACCTTCACTTAAGTTGTTGCGACCCACCTCACGGTAACGACGATAGTTATTGCCATCATAAGTGATTATTACGCGTGTTGAATTCTCTGGTGTGATGCCGAATTTTGCCAAAAATAATTTGCGGTTATTTAAAACCTCCGACTTATTAGCCTGGTCATTATTTATGGCCATGTTGCCATCACTAATGTTCGAAACTGCAAAAATAACGTCCATTATTTAGCTTTCCGGCGAATTGTCTTTTGTCGGATGATATTAGCAGCACTGCTTATCGTTTTGATGACACCTAGTTGTTTTAGCTGTATGCGTAATTTTTGTTTGGCATGAGTCGTTTTGACCAAATCTAACCAGTCTTGTTTTGGAGATGATATTTTACGCGTTACTACCTCAACAATGTCACCGTTTTTCAATGGTTTATCAAACGGATGAATTTTGCCATTAACCCGAAAGCTATAGGCGTGCTTGGCGATATCACTGTGCACCATGTAGGCAAAATCAAGTGGCAAAGCGCCCTCTGGTAGATTATAAATGTCGCCCTTTGGCGAATATACGAATATACGATTACCAAAGATATCAATGTTGAGTTGCTCGGTCGAAATATCCTCATTATTGCGCAGTCTGGTTGCAATGTCCTGCAGCTGCGTAATCCACTGCATCTGTGTCGGTAGAGTCGAGACTCGCTTCTTCTTGACGTAATCATTGGTCTTTTTCTGCTCGTGGTAGTGGAAACCGGCCGCCAGACCGCGCTCGGCATGCTCATGCATACCATAGGTTCTAATTTGAAACTCGACAATTTGCTTTGAAGGAGTGATGACAGTCGTATGGAGACTTTGGTAGCCGTTTGGCTTTGGCACGGCAATATAATCCTTGATACGGGCAATCATCGGTTGATACATTGTGTGCAACAGGCCGAGCACTCGATAACAATCCTCTTTGGTTTCAACGATTATCCTAAGCGCCATCAAGTCATAAATATCATCCATGTTGCCGTCGACTTTTTTCAATTTACAATAAAGGCTATAAACACTCTTAACGCGTCCGTTGATATCGGATTTAATCTTATGTTTTAGTAGTTCGGTGTTGACTTCACCGCGGACAATACCAAGTTTGCGCGTACTTTTACCAAGCCGTTTTTTCATGGTGTTCTTGAGGCGTTTATACTCGATTGGATCTAAAAAACTAAAAGCAAGTTCCTCTAGTTGAACGCGGACACGGCCCATACCTAATCGGTCGGCGATTGGTGCGAAAACCTCCAGCGATTCACGGGCAATTTTAACCTGCTTGTCGGGTGGCATGTATTGTAATGTCGACAGGTTATGCAGTCTGTCTGCCAACTTAATGATAATTACGCGGACGTCTTGGCCGACGGCGATCAGCAGCTTGGACAAGTTATCTTTGGTCTGAGGTAGGTAATTAGCCAAATCTTGCATACCAGAACGGGCTTTAGAGACTTTAGTTACGCCATCAACCAAAAACGAGACATCATGGCCAAAAAGCGATTCAATCTGGTCCAGGGTGGCCTCGGTATCCTCGACGGTATCATGCAAAACACCAGCCAGTACACTATCGATGTCCATACCCCACTGAATGAGTGAGTCAGCCACCGCCAAAGGGTGAGATATATATGAATCGCCGCTTTTACGCTTTTGGCCTTCATGCGCCTTAGTAGCAAAGTCAATAGCATGCTCGAGCTCAAGCAGTTGATCCTCCTCGTAATAAGGGTGGGCGTTTTCGAGCAACTCTTTTTTACGCATCGTACTACCTAGTATACGATAAATTTTGTTCAAATTCTGCCTGTCGTATATACTATAAAAGAT
>DAIOXF010000020.1:0-1246 GCA_036758105.1 Candidatus Saccharimonadota bacterium
TAAAAATAATCTTCATATCAGCTACAGTTTGCTTGATGACCGCAACAAATCAACCACTCGGGCTAGCTTCCTAATTGGCGACAGCTGGGCACCAAGCTTAATCAACGGCAACCATAACGTAACCAACGCCCGCGAGACCGCCGAGCTCAGTTGGTACGAGCCAGTTATTAAATCTGACGGCAAAAACTTAAAAGATATATTGGCGCCACAACTGGAAAATTATCAGCTGAGCGCTACTCACTTAAATAACTTCCTGGATATCACACGTGGCGGTCCAAAGAATTTCCTAGTGCAAAACTTGTTGCGCTTTCCGCAGGCCATGACACCAGCCGCCGCCTATGGCTCAGCTATCCATAAGACTCTTCAGCGTGCCCATGCTTACATTGCCGCTAACTCCGGGCAGAGACAGGCGATTGAAGACATTTTGCACAATTTTGAAGTTGCTCTAAGTGAGCAGCGGTTGACTCAGGCGGAATTTGAGCTGTATCTACAAAAGGGGATTGACGACTTGCAAGTCTTTTTGACCGAGCTTTACGACAGTTTCACGGCTACTCAAAAAACCGAGCTTAATTTTAAGTCGCAACACGTCATCGTTGGCGAGGCGCACTTATCGGGCGCGCTTGACTTGATAGACATTAATGACAATATCATCACCGTGACCGACTACAAAACTGGCCGACCAGCTCGCAGCTGGAACGGCAAAACCGACTACGAAAAAATCAAGTTGCACAAGTATAAACAACAATTAATGTTCTATAAATTACTGGTTGAAAACGCCCGCGACTACCGAGGCTTACGCGTCGAAAATGGTATTCTACAATTTATCGAGCCAAGCTCTAGCGGCGCGATTCTGTCACTTGAAACCGACTTTAACGTTAATGACCAAAACCGTTTTAGCGAACTAATTGCTGCCGTCTGGCGCCACATCATTGACCTGAATATGCCAGATACGTCCGGCTACGAACAATCCATAAAGGGCATATTAGCCTTCGAACAGGACCTGATTGATGGCAATATATAATTGACACTTATCTAATTAAGTGATACAATCTAAAGATACAGATAGAGGTCGCGAAATATGCATAAAATTCGCTTTTATTCATATTTCGCGATCTCTCTGTTTGTACATTAGAGAGATTGTGGCAGTATTTCGACATCGGGGAAGCCGACGGGACGACGTACATCGCCATGGAGCTCGTCGAGGGGAAGACGCTTCGTGAGCTCCTCGCGTCGGGAGATCCGGTTC
>DAIOXF010000020.1:1256-7885 GCA_036758105.1 Candidatus Saccharimonadota bacterium
TGAAATGGGAAAAGTCCCGTCACCCCCGCCCCCCATGCGGGGGTGACGGGACCGATCAAAACCAACAAAGAGAAGGTGATTGCTTTGGGGATATCCAAAGACGACCTTGTACGCACGTCAAATGCGTACAAGTCTGCCAAGGCCAAGCATACTCGAATTGGCGGGCAGCCATACAGTTCGACGTCTGGTGCAGACCTCAGCGATGCCGCACAGCGGGAAAATGCCGCCAGGCGTGAGTTTGACTCCACCTACAACCGATACGCGGATGAGATGAGGCGAGCGGGCCTAAATCCAGATTCTGCTTCAGTCTGGTTGGGGTAACACCCACTGTACGACAAGTCCTAGCCGAGACCAAACATCTCTTCTGGGCACGACGATGAAAGGCACGAGATAGCTCTATCTAGAGAAGTCTCCAGGGTTCGAATCCCTGCATCGTCGCCAGCGCTCGTTGCTTTTTTGCGTGATTTAGTTCACCGAATCAGCAACGAGCTGTTTTAATATATGAGATAATGAATCTAATGACTAATTTTTGGAAAGATTTACCAAAACCCTTTTTTATCCTTGCGCCGATGGAGGCGGTAACGGATGTTGTCTTTCGCCATGTCGTCGCCACAGCCGCTCGCCCAGACGTTTTTTTCACCGAATTTACTAATGCATCGAGTTACTGTAGTCCCAAAGGTATTAAAAGTACTCGAAGTCGCTTAACATTTACAGCTGACGAACAGCCGATTGTGGCGCAAATTTGGGGTAAAAAACCAGAAGAATTTGAAATTATGAGCAAAGGCCTGGCAGCGCTGGGCTACAAGGGCATCGATATTAATATGGGTTGTCCAGATAAATCGGTTGTCCATGGTGGATCGGGTAGTGGTCTGATTCGTACTCCAGAGCTGGCGGGCGAACTTATCGCGGCGGCAAAGGCAGGCGGACTACCCGTCAGTGTTAAAACTCGCCTTGGTGATTTTAAGGTTGAAGATTGGCGTGAATGGTTATCGTTTTTACTTAAGCAGGATATCGCAAACTTAACGATTCATTTGCGGGCTCGCAAAGAAATGACCAAAGTTGATGCGCATTTTGAACTAATTCCTGAAATCAAAAAGTTGCGTGACGAGATTGCTCCGCAGACACTAATAACAATCAATGGCGATATTCGCGACAGACAACATGGCGAAGAATTGGTGCGCGAATACGGCATCGACGGTGTCATGATTGGACGTGGTGTCTTTCATAATCCGTTTGCTTTCGAGCTTGTTAAACGTGAACATGGCCGCGAAGAGTTGATTGATCTTCTGAATCTACAGCTAGATTTGCATGATTATTACGATCGCACGCTTGAGCCGCGCAATTTCAATCCTCTAAAACGATTCTTTAAGATATACTTTCGTGATTTTGTTGGCGCTAGCGAATTAAGAAATGAGCTGATGCAGACAAAAAGTACCGATGAAGTGCGAAAGATAATTGCTGATTTATAACCTCGTTGCTATATGGTAGAGCCAACCGAAGATCTCTATTTCTATGACACCCTGGAGGCCAAGTTCTGACAAGGCGTCGATACCCTTGTTCAGACCTGGCGTGAAGCATGTGTCTTAGAAATATGGGGTCGAGGGTAGCGAGGGAGAAGTACGGGACTAAATTTATCGTCTATGATGACGGCGCAATTCTGCGACCTTCAGTCGAACAGAGTGACGGTCAACCAGCTGGTGAGCTTTTTCAAGCTCAATCTGATCCTGAGCCGACTCGCGTAGTTCAATCGCGCGGTCTAGCGCGGCCCGTGATTCAGCCTCGATGATATCATCACCATGATCAGCCTCATCGACTAAAACGCGTATCGATTTTTGCGATATCTCGACAATTCCGCCACTTATCGCAAAAAACTCCAATTTATTATCGGGGTCACCCTTGTGATAACGAACAGCAATCGCACCTGGCACAGCTAAAGTCACTAGCGCCTCGTGGCCTGGAAAGACCGCGATTTCGCCGGTCGAGGTTGGCACAATCAGCTCATAAATCTCTTGATCAACCTTGGTGCCGAGCATTGTGATTAGCTTTAGATTCATTAGTCTTTTTTGTCCGCCAAATTACCGTTAACCATGTAGAACCAATCTTCTGGTTTATCGTCATACTTGCCACTTAGAATATCGCCAAAATCGCTAATTGTATCAACTAGCTTAACGTAGGTGCCAGGATTGCCAGTAAACTTTTCAGCCACATGGAATGGCTGTGATAAATAGCGCTGAACGCGACGCGCTCGAGCAACTGTCTGCTTTTGATCGTCCGACAATTCTTCCATACCAAGAATTGCGATGATGTCCTGAAGCTCGCGGTACTGCTGAAGTACCCGCTGGACCTCACGAGCGACGCGGTAGTGCTCGTCACCGACAATTTCTGGATCAAGACTGGTCGAGTTGCTATCCAGCACGTCAACCGCTGGATAAATACCAATCTCGGTTAAAGCACGGCTCATCACAATCGTAGCGTCAAGGTGCGCAAAAGTTGTCGCTGGAGCTGGGTCGGTTAAGTCGTCGGCCGGCACATAAACCGCTTGAACTGAAGTAATCGAGCCATTTTTAGTACTGGTAATTCGTTCCTGTAGGGCGCCCATTTCTTGTTGAAGATTAGGCTGATAACCAACTGCCGAGGGCATACGACCGAGTAACGCCGAAACTTCAGCGCCAGCTTGGGTATAGCGATAAATGTTATCAATGAATAGCAGCACGTCTTTGCCTTCATCACGGAAAGTTTCCGCCATGGCAAGCCCCGACAGGGCAACGCGCAGACGCGCTCCAGGTGGCTCGTTCATTTGGCCAAAGACTAGGCTAGTTTTTTCCAGCACGCCCGCTTCTTCCATTTCATAATAAAGGTCATTACCTTCACGAGTTCTTTCACCGACACCAGCAAAGACCGAGTTTCCACTGTGAAACTTGGCAATGTTATTAATTAGTTCGGTAATCAGCACCGTTTTACCGACACCGGCACCTGCAAATAATCCGACCTTGCCGCCCTTTGTAACAGGGGCAATCAGGTCAACAACTTTAATACCGGTTTCCAAAATTTCAGTTTTATTAGATTGTTCAGATAGTGGGGGAGCGGCCCGGTGAATTGAGGCACGCTTACCTTTTGGCGCTGGCTTGCCATCAATTGGATCGCCTACCACGTTGAACATACGGCCTTGGGTTTCATGGCCGACCGGTACAGTAATCGGGCTGCCGGTACTAATAACATCATCACCGCGTTTTAGCCCATCAGTTGTCTGCATAGCCACCGCTCGCACCGTACGCTCATCAAGGTGTTGAGCAACCTCTAACGTTAAAGTGTTTTTACCGAGCTTTACCTGTAATGCATCGTAAATCAATGGAATCGCACCGGTATTAAACTCGACGTCAACTACCACGCCGACGATCTGTATAATCTTTCCTGTACTATTCTTCATCATGTTCTCCTTTATCATTTCATTGCCTCCGCTCTGCTTCTCGAATATTAATCGTCATAATAATACTCATGACTATCTTGCTCCTCGGGGTTAATAACACTTTCCGCGTATTCTCTTAGGTTATTCTGAAAAGCTACCGGCAATGAAGCGATGCGCACGCCCGCTTTCTCTGCAGCATCACTAAGCAATGAGTCTATGTCACTAGAAGTATACTTAAACTCCTTAAATAATATATCATCGATAGCACTCACTACATCATTAGCTAGCATCTGTGCAAAAGGCTCCATATCCTCCAAACCTTTGGATGCAAGTGGATTTTCTAAATCTTCAAGTACAACAGCATCACTCCTATTTTGGATGTCGCGATCGCGATCAATCAGCGTGCCGGAAAGCCGTGCAGCCTCACCCAGCGCATGCCACACGCTCACTTCTTTGCTTAGCTCATCGGCCGTAAGAACTTCAAGATGTGTGTATTTTATCTTTGCTTTTCTCTCACTAGTAATCCCATTGTAATTATTTTGAACTAGCTCAACCGCAAGCCCGATTATGTCTGATATATCATCATCGCCAAAGTACATACCACCCATCAGTCCGTCTAGACATGCACGATACGCTAAGTCCCATTCATATTCATCCATTGTTAATGTTACATGATCGGAGTGCTTAGGTCCGTAGAACTCTTTGTCCATGTCCTGTGCGCTTGGGTTTTCATATCTGCCGACTGGCATATCGGGCAGCTTGTTTTGCACTACTGCTTGCCCTAACATGAAATGCTTAGAATATAGCCTGGCGCGCTTATTCCGCTTGCTATAATCTTTCTCAACGAGTGAGTTTTGCGCTAAAGTCTCGCGGATCATTTCATTGCCTCCACGCCTGCACTTATTTCAGCCAGCTCTTGCGTTATCGCGCCCTGTCTTGCCTTATTCATTGCCAAGGTTAGGTCGTCTATCAAATCTGAGGCGTTGTCGGTTGCATTTTTCATAGCTAGCATCCGCATACTATGTTCGCTGGCGCGGCCATCAAGTAATGCCTGAAAAATCTGAGCGCCGACTAGGCGATAGGCGACACCATCGAGCACCTCGGCTGTGTTTGGCTCATAAACAGCATCCGTTACTTCATCGGGCTCGACTTCATTATCAAAACCGGCCGGAAGTACCCGCACAATACGCTGCACTTGATTAACGATACTTATAAATTCGGTGTAGATGACGTCAACAGCATCAACTTCACCAGACGTAAATTTGATACGGACACTGTCAAGAATTGCGCGCAGCTCGCGACCATCTGGCTTATCGGGCAAATCTTGGTAGACACCAGTAATCTGAGTGTCTTTTATACGTGCTGCGAACTGGGCTGCCTTACGTCCAATTGCAATCGTCGTATTTTTAATACCCGCCTTATCATCAGCTTGCAACTCTTCAGTATAAGCCTTGATAATTGTAGTGTTGTAAGCGCCAGCCAGACCTTTATCAGATGCAATTACAATCAAAAGGCGATTTTTGACCGGTCTTTTCACAAAAAGTGGATGATCAAATACCGAAGTGTGTCCCGCAAGAGCATTCAAAAGCTGACGCGCCGCCAAAGTATATGGCGCCGAGGCTTTAGCTGATTCCTGCGAACGGCGCATTTTACTAGCGGCAACTAGTTGCATCGCCCTCGTAATCTGCCTGGTGCTTTTGACCGACCTAATTCGTGATTTTAATACCTGAGTTGAAGCCACTTCTATTTATCCTCAAATCCCTTAGATACAGCCCGAGCGACCTTTTCAATCATATGTAAAGTTTCATCCAACGGTTTGTCGCCCTGATTTAGAACGCGCATCTCATCCTTATGATCAACCCACAGTCGAGTCAGAAGAGCCGCCTGGGCATCTTTAACGCGAGCTGGCGCCACTTCATCAAAAAAGCCGTTATTGACACTGTAAATGCTGGAGACTTGCTCCCATATACTAGCCGGCTGATATTGCGGTTGCTTCAAAAGCTCGGTTAATCTTTCGCCGCGATCAATCTGTGATTTGGTTGATTCATCAAGGTCGCTACCAAACTGCGCAAAACTGGCAAGTTCGCGAAACTGCGACAAGCCAAGTTTCAAACTACCACTAACTGATTTAACAGCTTTGGTTTGAGCAGCACCACCGACACGGCTAACTGACAAACCAGCCGAAATCGCCGGTCGAATACCTTGGTAAAACAGGTCTGTCTCTAAAAAGATTTGACCGTCGGTAATCGAGATAACGTTAGTTGGAATGTAAGCACTAATGTCACCAGCCTGAGTTTCGATAATCGGCAAAGCTGTTAGTGAACCGGCACCTAATTTGTCACTTAATTTTGCCGAGCGCTCCAGTAGGCGAGAGTGCAGGTAAAAAACATCGCCTGGGAAAGCTTCGCGTCCTGGTGGGCGACGCAAAAGCAGTGACATCTGGCGATAAGCGACTGCGTGTTTAGTCAAATCATCATAAATCATTAGGGCATGCTGCGCATTATCACGGAAGTATTCGCCCATAGCGGTTGCGGCATATGGCGCAAGATAAAGCATTGAGGCTGGGTCGGATGGGCTAGTAGCCACAATGATAGTTTGTTCCATCACACCTTCAGCTTTCAGTCGGTCAATCAGGCGGGCAACCTTGGATGATTTTTGACCAATCGCGACGTAGATATTAATAACGCCGGTTTTTTGCTTGGCCTGATTAATCATCGTATCGATAGCGATGGCAGTTTTACCAGTCTGACGGTCGCCAATAATCAGTTCACGCTGGCCTCGGCCAATCGGAAACATCGAATCAATTGCCATAATACCAGTCATCAACGGTTCATGAACCGACTTGCGGTCCATTACACCAATAGCTTCACGCTCAATCAGACCAAAATGTTTAGCCTTAATTGGGCCAGCACCGTCGAGCGGGTTACCGAGCGGATCAACTACTCGTCCCAAAAGTTCTGGACCAACCGGCACCTGCAATGGCGTACCTTTTAGGCGAACTGTATCACCAGCCGATATTTGAGCCTCATCCTCAAGTAGAACGGCGCCGATTTCATCTTCCATAAGATTAAGAACGAACGCCTCAGCCATACCGGAGGCTGTCTCGATTGTTAAAACTTCACCGTAGCCGGCAGCATGCAAGCCGTGTACCCAAGCGACACCGTCACCGATACGAACGACCACGCCGACGCTCTCAAGGCCCTCATTAGCCTCAAGCTTGGCG
>DAIOXF010000021.1:0-7714 GCA_036758105.1 Candidatus Saccharimonadota bacterium
GCACCGCATGGCGATTTCTCGACGAGTACTCGCCTGCATGCTAGCCCACTGAACAATTCGCCCGACGGGCTTCAACCTGAACATTTCGGGTTGAGAGCCCAGTTCAGGCTGAGTCCGTTCGGTGGACATTTTTCATATCTATCAATATTCAAGGACCCAAAAACCCCGCTATAAAAACGGGGTTATTGAAACATATAAAGCTCTCAACATTTATGCTGCTCGCATGAGCTATTTCTCGCAGTTCAAAGTAATTACTTTGTAACTGAAACTAATTATATATCTAGGTCGTCCAGTTCCGCAAGCTCTTCCCTGGTCTTTTTCGAGTAATCGCTAGCGTTATCCACAGGCTCATCTGTAGAGTTTTTCACAGGCTCGTCACTAGTGTCGTCTGATGATATAGTATAGTTTTCACGCTGATCATCATTATTAACGATTTTAAGGTTATATCTAGCATCATTTTTAGTACCAAGTGCGCGTAGTAATGTGCGTAGGCTTTGAGCGGTTACACCACGTTTGCCGATTACTCGGCCAAGGTCCTCGGGGTTAACTGTAAGAGACAGCAACACACCCTTTTCATCAATAATTCTTTCGACTGCTACATCGTCTGGGTGTCCAACTAAAGACTTAACGATATATTCTACAAACTGTTGATCTATTGTCGACATAATACCCTCCATGTCTACGGTCACTACTTACTAATATCGTAATACTATTGTATCATGATGTACTCATGCTTGCTTTGTCACATAAAAATACCCCTCGTTATGAGGGGCATTTTAAAATCAATAGATAGATATTTATTTTTCGATTTCAGCAGCTGATTCTTCAGCAACTTCTTCGACTGCTTCAACTGCAACTTCTTCAACCTTTGGTTGGTTTTTGCGAAGTTTGTCGGCGTGACGAATAGATTTTGTCTTAACGTCGGCTTTTTTAACCCATTCAGGCAGCTTAACACCAGCATTTGCAAGTAATTTAGCGACGCGTGGAGTTGGCTGTGCGCCATTTGCAAGGTATTTATCGGCAAGCTCGTTTTGAACGGTAGCCTCTTTGGTGTGTGGGTTGTAGCTACCAATGTAAGAAACAACACGACCGCTTGTTGGGTGGCGTTGAGCTTCTTGGACGGCTATACGATAGGTTGCGTAGCCTTGTCGGCCGACGCGCTGCAGGCGGATTGCAAGCATAAAATTATGATTTCCTTTTACTTATCTATTAAATGATTTTTACGACTTGTTCAAGTTTACACTGTTTTGACGGTTTCGTCAATCGGTTCCAGCCCGCTCGTCGTAGTAATCCAAGGCAGCCTGAGCGGCTTGCTGCTGCGCGACTTGCTTGCTTGGACCACTGCCCTTACCTAGCAGTTTATCCTTAACGTAGACACCAAGCGTGAATACCTTGTCGTGATCCGGACCGACTTCTTCGATAACGCGGTATTGTGGTGTTTGGCCATCCACTCTTTGTGAAACCTCTTGCAGATGAGATTTTGCGTCACGCCAAGTACCAGTATCCAAAATGGTCGGAAGCTTTGAAATGATATGCTTGTGAATAAATCCCGAAGCATCATCATAGCCACGCTCTAGGTAGATTGCCCCGACGACTGCTTCAAAAGCATTTGCTAGTATCTGTTGGCGTGCCCTGTCGCCACCCTGTTTTTCACCACGGCTCATTCGGACTAACGGCTCGTAACCCAATTTATAGCCAGCGTCACCGATACTTTCGGTGCGCACCAAAGCCGCCCGCCAACTGGTCAAAATACCCTCTTGCTCATTGTAGTTATTGAACAAATAGTCAGTCACAACTAGTTCCAAAACGGCGTCACCTAAAAATTCAAGGCGTTCGTTGTGGTCGCTTACACTTTTACGATGTTCGTTAACATAGCTACGGTGCGTCAAGGCAGTAATCAGCAGCTGAATGTCATCAAATTCAAAGCCCAATTTCTCGCGGGCAAAATCCTGATAAGGTGTTATTAGCATGCCTGTCATAAATTCTCCTGTCTAATTCGTTTCATAGCCATTAGCATTAGTTTGCCGATATCTTCATATTCAATTGCATCTAGCGCGTCGTGAAATTTAAACCACTCAATACCATTCATCCAGTCTTCTTTTTGAATGGCGTTAGTGTCGCCCTTGGCGCGTACCAAGTAAATCTGGGTAGTCATCAGCACTAATTTATCAAGCCGTCGATAGCGAAAATGAATCTTCCCTAACCAACCCAATACTTCAGTATCTGTCAGACCAGCTTCTTCACCAATTTCACGCTTGGCGGTCTGTTGCGCCGTCTCGCCTTCCTCGATGTGACCCTTTGGAATCGTCCAACGGTCCTTGGCGTCCTGGATTAGTAGTATCTCGATAGCACCGGCTTCATCGCGCCTAAAAACTACCCCACCAGCGGTTGGTTCGCGCACTATCTCTTGAATTGTATGTTTTTTACGATTAAGATATTTCTTAAACTTATCAAACTGCGGTACTGCCATTAGTCGTATCCTCCACAAGTGTCCGGAACGCTGTACCAAGCACTCCGTTGACGAACTTACTTGAGTTATCAGAACCAAACGCTTTGGCAAGCTCTACCGCCTCATTGATGACAACCTTTGGCGGAACGGTATCGGCTTGATGAATTAATTCATAAATACCAATGCGCAAAATGTTGCGATCAACTCGGGCAATTTGGTCAATTGGCCAGTCAGGTGCAATTGGCTGAATCTTTTCATCAATATCAGCCTGTACCTCCAGGACGCCCTTGACCAAAGTAGTGACAAACGCCTTATCCTCAATCGCCGCCTCATATCTATCGAGGTTGCGGTTTAGAATTTCATCAATATCGACAGACGTATCAGCCGATTGAACACGAAATTCGTATTCGTAAAGTGACTGAAGAGCGACTATGCGACCGAGGTGGCGATTAGATGCCATAACGTTTTAATTCTTTCTTTTATTTATTGTTTTGTTAAGGTGATGCTATAGCTATTTTGCTAGAGCTTTGCCAGTTTCGCGGCGAGTTGTACGAGCCTTAACGGGTGATTTAGCGTTAACGCGGCGAGCAAGCTCCAAACGTAAGTGACTTCGGCGCAAACCGGTCTTACGTGGGCTACTCTGCTTCTTTGGTTGTCCCATATAAAGAACTCCTTGTGGGTTATTATTTTAAAACTTGATAATCATTATAACGGATAACAACCCTTAGCTCAAGGGCTTTGCTTGAATGTTACCCTAGCACTGTCGCAAATCAAAGAGTCGCAGCCAAGCGACCACTGCCCAAAGTCTAAATAGTTAATAAGAGATTCAAACAAATTCGAATTTTGACTTTTGCTGGTTTTGGTGGTATTGTACATCTCATGAAAAGCATAGAACAAGATGCGCCTTCTCAAGAGCACAAAAGAAGTGGCATAAAAGCTGGATGGCTAGCTTGGCCACTCGGTGCTGCCGCAACTGCCCTCAGTTGCGGGCTTGTCGTTGTTAATATTGATGTCCTTGATAAACAACCAGTGGCGCCTATCTCTAAAAACATAGACACCAATGTTGGCTCTGTTACGATTTTAGACGGTGCGCGATTGTATTCCGAACCAGTTACAGGTTTGGCCTATGGTACTAATGTTCTAGCTAAGTTACAGCTTGAAGGTGTGTCAAAAACAATTAACATCCCCACCCCCGATGGTGTACTTAAGGCTTACGGTTTGGGTGGTGAGATGCTTGGCATCCCAGTCGACGATTTACCAGAAAAGATTCAGGCCGAAGCTGAGGACGATCCTGACGGAACGGTTTGGGTGGACGGTAGATATACGGTTCAAAATCTAATTAAGTAAAAATGTCTTAAACGACGATACTTACCAGCCGGCCAGGGACATAAATCACCTTGGCTGGTTTTTTGTCGCCGACAAAACTGGCGACATGCTCATCTTCTAGGGCCAGTTGTTTGATTTTGGCCTCATCAGTATCTTTGGCAACAACCAATTTGGCTCGTAATTTGCCATTAACCTGAACAATTACTGTCATAGTCTGCTCGGCAATCAAACTGTCATCCCAGACTGGCCAAGGCAGGTTTTGGACCAGCTCGCTTTTACCTAGTTGGTTATTTAGTTCTTCACTTAAGTGTGGAGCAAACGGAGCGATAAGTTGCGCCATAGCCTGCAACGCCTCCAACCAGACGTCTTTTGAAAAGCCGTCAACCTTGAGCTTGTAAAGTTCGTTGGTGTACTCCATAAGGCTCGAAATAGCAGTGTTAAAACTTAGACGGTTGATATCTTCGGTGACCTTACGAACGGTTTTATGCTGTGCGCGGCGAACAGTCGCATCGTTTGCTTCAAAGTTCTTTGCCGAATCCTGATATTCTTGCGCCAGCACCCAAACACGATTCAAGAAGCGATAAATTCCGGCAATTCCGCGCGAGTCCCACGCGGCGTCCAGTTCGATCGGACCCATAAATAACAGATAAGTCCGAAGGGCATCGGCGCCATAACCCTGCTCGATAACATCCAGCGGGTCAATCACATTGCCCTTACTCTTGCTCATCTTGGTACCATCCTCGGCATTGATATAACCGTGGTAAATTAGCTTTTTAACTGGCTCTTTAAAGTCAGTCAGGCCCATGTCCTTAAAGACGTGTGTCCAAAAACGAACATATAACAGATGGGCTACAGCATGGTCACCGCCAATGTAATAATCAACTGGCGCCCAGTAATTGACGATCTCCGGGTCCCATGCTTGCTGATTGTTTTTTGGATCAGCATAACGTAGCAGATACCAGCTGCTACAGGCGTAGCCGTCCATAGTGTCGGTTTCACGCTTAGCGGGGCCACCACAGGTCGGACAAGTCGTATTAACCCAATCCTCAACGCTAGCTAACGCTGATTTGCCATTACCCTTCGGTGCAAAATCTTTTACTTCTGGTAAAACGACCGGTAATTGGTCTTCTGGCACGGCAACCGCGCCGTGCTTTGGACAATGAATAATCGGAATCGGCGCACCCCAATAGCGCTGGCGGCTAATTAACCAGTCACGCATTTTGTAAGAGACTTTTGGTCGGCCAGTTCCCTGCTGCTGCAACCAGGCGACAATCTCTTCGCGAACATCGCTAGTCGACTTACCGTCAAACGAACCTGAATTAATCAGAACACCTTCACCTGAATGTATAACATTTTCACCACCAAGCCATCTCAGTATGTGCGGTAGTTCAGATACCGGTTTTAGCGAGGCTAAATCTTGTTCCTTAGCCCATTCGGCTTCAAAATCTTCGTGTTCTTCGCGACTGGTTTCAACCCGTGCAAGACTTTTAAGTTGAAATGAAAGAACTCTTGTAAGAATATTTCTATTTACGTCTTTGTGTGCAGCATAAAATTTACTATTCATAACAGTTGGCAGCGTGTCAACTAATTCAAGATCGGTGTAACCCGTTTCTTCTTGAATTTCTCTTCGCGCTGACGCTTCCAAATCTTCACCATCCTCGATACCGCCCATTACAAGTGTATGCCAGTCAAATTTATTCCAACGTAGCGTAAGATACGTTCCGTCCGTCGGATGCTTAATAAGACACATAACGACATTGCGATCGGTATCTTTTTTACCAGCTTGCGGCGGGTTCTCTTGATCTAATATGCTTGGCGCAATCACCTGAATTATCGGTAAATTGAATTTTTCAGCAAATGCGTTATCCCGCTCGTCATGGGCTGGAACTGCCATAATTGCGCCCGTGCCATATCCGTTCAATACGTAATCTGCTATCCAGATAGGTACTTTTTCGCCAGTTGCTGGGTTGATGGCGTAACTACCAGTGAAAACACCCGTCTTATCCTTGGTATCGTTAGTGCGCTCAATTTCGGACTTTTTGACAGCTGATTTGATGTACTCGTCAACTCGATCGGCATATTCGCCGACTACAAGTTTACGTGACAACTCGTGCTCAGGCGCTAGGACTACAAAAGTTGCGCCAAATAGCGTATCAGGGCGGGTTGTAAAGACAGTTATTACTGAGCTAGTCTCGATAAGCTCAAAATTGTAAACAGTAAACATACTGTCTAGCTCGATTTCGTCACTATAATACCCTTTGTAGCTGGCAAGTTGCGCCTCTTTCGTCGGATAACCTTCGTGCCCATCAAGATCGATTGGAACTTCAGATAGTGGCATCTGTCGTGCATTTGTAATCTTGGCCGAAGCGAACGGGCCTGTTACGGTATTTTGATCAATTCGTGTCAAAAACTCTGCAATATCGCCGACCTTTAAATTCTTTGTTCCGTAACGAATAGTTGCAGTCTTTTTACCAGCCAAGATAAGATCTGTGAGTTTCTGAGTAAATTTAAGTGAATCCGCAATTGGCTGGCTCTGCGGCTCGACTACAAACTCAACTTCGGCACCGAGTGACTTTCCTATCCAGTTAGTTTGAGCGGTTTTAATTTTTTGTGGCCAGTCTAGATCAGGAATCTCGTCTAGAAGCGCATCGGCATATTCGGTAATTTTGAAAAACCACTGCTCCATCGACTTTTTTTCGACTTGGCTACCACAACGCCAACAATGGCCGCCTTCAACTTGCTCATTAGCTAGAACGGTTTTATCAACCGGGCACCACCACTGTAAACTTTCCTTTTGGTAGGCCAGACCGCGCTCGAATAATTTCGTAAATACCCACTGGGTCCAACGGTAATACTCGGGATCGCTGGTGTTAATCTCGCGACTCCAATCGATACTGACGCCCATGCGCTTGAATTGTTTTTTGAAGTTGGCAATATTCTCGGCCGTTACGATAGCCGGCGCTGTATTGGTTTTAATGGCGTAATTCTCAGCGGGTAGTCCAAACGTATCCCAACCCATCGGGTTAAGGACATTGCGGCCGTGTTGGCGATGGAAACGCGCCAGAGCGTCGACAATTGAGTAACTAAAGGCGTGACCGGTGTGCATTCCGGCGCCACTTGGATACGGGAACATACCCGAGATATAGACTTTTGGCTTGGACGGGTCGATAGTCACTTCATTGACATGCTGCTCTTCCCAGATAGCCTGCCATTTTGGCTCGATTTCAGATGGATTGTAGCGCTTCATAACTTATCAAGTATAGCAAATAGACTATCTTAATTACAGATACGGAGTTAGAACTGTGAGAAAAAGTCGTTTTTACGCTTCAACCACGACTGCGATTGACGGACTAAACGGCCTTCTTCTTCGGTTGAATGCAGGATGACTTTAACAGCCTCTTCAAGATAAATGTTACCCTGCGAGCCCTTGAATAAGATAGCAGCGCCCTTATCAAGCACGCTGTGAACAAATGCGCCGGCATCGATGGCATTTTTAAATGATTTCACCTGACAGCCCTGCTGGCGTGCAGCCGGCGCCAAATACTTCTCGGCCTCCGAGCCGACTGTCACTACCCAAGCAAGTTGATTTGGGTCACACATAAGGCCCAGTGTTTGATGCTCGACCATCGACGTTGCACCTAGTTCATTCATATCACCCAGAACGACGATTTTCTGAGCAACCGGCAAACTATATAAAGTTTTAAGCGCCGAGCTGGCCGCTAACGGACTAGAATTGTAAGTGTCATCAATAATAATAGCGTCCTCAACACCACGCAGTAAGTTCATTCGTCCAGCAACAGCCGTAATTTTATTCATTCCCCTACCAACTTCAGTTGAATTCATACCTAATTTGACAGCGACTGCGCCAGCGCCAACTGCTGTGCGAATACTCTGCTCACCCAAAAGCTTCAGATTGACATCGACTGGCTCATCCCAATC
>DAIOXF010000022.1:0-3575 GCA_036758105.1 Candidatus Saccharimonadota bacterium
CTCACTATATTAAATATAGTAATGTCTCATTCCGACTTAGATTGGCGGGACAGCTGAGTATGGAACTAGGATTGTGCCTCATATTTCGGCAACTTTAAGGTTAAAACGAGACAAGTGGGACACAGAAAGCTGGGTATAACGGCAAATCATTTTTTAGTACTAGGTGGGGCTAATGGACGCGTTTCGAGAAGTGTATATCCTAGAAGATTCTATTTCTTGAGCTGTTGGGCGCGTAATTCTACATCATCCGAGTCTCTGGCCTGTTGCTCTAAGACAGTTGCTTGGCTGTCTTGTTCGTCTGCCACTCTTTTAAGGTCTTCTCCTGATTTTTGCATAACAACAGCCTGGTCTCGATTTTGTTGAGCTTCAACCCGTGTCTTTCTTGCTGCTTCTCGTTCGTCGTTTCCTGCTGTCATACGTTTCTCCCTATATAACAGTATAACATCCATTAAGGTTGCTCTCTCGATTGTGGGAGTGAAATCGACCAGCTACAAAAGCATAAACGTATTGACGAGACATCGAGTCGGATTTTCGAACAATTAGAATATATACGTAGATGTAACCGAACTCCATATATTTTTTATACAACATTTAGTTTTTTCCAAAATAGTGGTATATTTATACGCATAAGCACTTTCTTTTGGACTATAAACAAGGGTTCACTAGAATCATTAACAATAAAATTAGAAACTTAGGGGTAATCAGCCGTGAAAAAGTTCAATATGAAATTAACATTTAGCATATTTGTCACAGTAATTATGGTCAGTTTTGTTGGGTTAGCTATGAAATTGCCTATAGCACATGCAGCGCAACCAACAGTTAACCTTGGAACAGCAGCACCATTCGCAATATTAGCCGGCTCTGCTATTACCAACGTACCTACGTCTGTAATTACTGGAAATGTAGGCTTAAGCCCGCTTAGTGGAAGTTTTATCGGATTGACTCAGGCAGAAGTAACAGGCACAATATATTCAGTTGATGCCGCTGGTCCTTCTGGACGAGTAACAAACCCTGGCTTACTTACTACAGCCAAAAATGATTTAACAACAGCCTACACCGATGCTTCTGGTCGAACACCAGCTACTCCACTAACCGGCTCCGATAACCAACTTGGTGGGAAAACTCTAACCCCTGGAGTTTATTCATTTAGCCATGCCGACACGGCCAACCTAACCGCTGCTAGTCCTTTAACCCTTAGTGGTAATGGTGTTTTCATCTTTCAGGCTGAATCGGACCTTATTACAGCATCGGCAAGTAGTGTCGCCCTTACAGAAGGTGCTCAAGCTTGTAACGTCTTTTGGACAGTCCCTAGCTCTGGCTCATCACTCGGAACTGACTCTTCTTTTGTAGGAACAATCATGGCTTACTCGTCAATCAACCTAATGACACGCGCAAGCTTGCAAGGCCGAGTATTGGCGCAAACCGCTGCCGTAACGTTAGACCAAAATACAATAACTGCACCTATTGAATGCCTAGCAACAACTTTTGGTGGTGGCGGTAGTACTAGTGTCACACCGAAATTGCCTAACACAGGGACTGAACCTGGACAAAACACAACCAGCCTATGGGCTATCGGAATCTCATCTGGGATTATTATCGTATTGCTTTCATTCATTATCGTTCAAAGAAAACGTGTCATCTAGTAATACTAACCTCAGGGTTTGATTATTATGTTAACTCGACACACTAGACACCCTAACAAAATATTTTTACAACGAGCTATATTCGCAATAGCGCTGACATTACTCATAGCTACTGTTGTATTTCTTTTGTTGGTAGTCTTCCATGTAGAGTTTCAAAACAACTCAACGCCACAAACTATACACACCACAGTTATCAAAAAAAGTGAGCCAGCTGTTGAGTTACCGTTACGTCTCAAAATCCCAGTAATTAATGTTGATGCTGCCGTCTACTACGTAGGCCTAACATCTGATGGCACAATGGATATCGCAAAGGATCCAGACAAGGTCGCTTGGTATGAATTTGGACCACGCCCAGGCGAAATTGGTAGTGCCGTAATCGCTGGTCATTATGGATGGATTGGCGACAAGGGTTCAATATTTAACGATATACATACACTTAAAAAAGGTGACGAACTTTCAGTTACCGACGAAAAAGGAGCAGTTATTGTTTTCGTGGTGCGAGAAATACGTCAATATAACCCAGAATCAGACGCCACGGCTGTATTTAAATCTAACGATGGTAAATCTCACCTGAATCTTATAACGTGTAGCGGAGTTTGGGAAAATCATGTGCAATCATACTCGAACCGTTTGGTTGTTTTTACTGATAGAAAAGCATAAGAATCTTGGCGGAGAGAACAGGATTCGAACCTGCGGTACCATTGCTGGCACACACGCTTTCCAAGCGTGCGCCTTCAACCACTCGGCCATCTCTCCAACAATTATTTAGTATACCAGTTTGTCTTTAAATCCATCGAAAATCCTATCTCTTATATGGTTGTCATTTCCACTCCACAATTGGTGTTGCACGATATTAACTGTCATTCCATAATAGGGGTGTGACAGAAACACCAAAAAACACACCAGTTATCGAACTTCACGATCTTAAAAAAAGATTTGGTATCGGTGATGCCGAGCATTTTGCCCTGGACGGCATCGATCTTACCATTAATAGCGGTGAGTTTATTGCCATCATGGGCCCCAGCGGTTGCGGCAAAACCACCTTACTAAATATATTGGGGTTGCTTGATAGATCGAACGATGGTGATTACAAACTGGACGGCCGTGAAATTAGCACTATTAGCGCCCATCGGCAGGCTTATATTCGCAGTCATCAAATCGGCTTTATTTTTCAAAGTTTTAACCTGATACCGCGCCTTAGCGTGATTGAAAATGTCGCCCTACCACTGACATATAAAGGTATCCTGCGTACTAAGCGACTTAAGATTGCGAGCCGAATTCTACATAATTTTCATCTAGGTGAACGCGAATACTATATGCCCAGCCAGCTATCGGGTGGTCAAACTCAACGTGTTGCTATCGCCCGCGCCCTTGTTAACGAGCCCTCGATTATTTTAGCCGACGAGCCAACCGGCAACCTTGACTCGCGCTCTAGCCACGTCATCATGGAAGAGCTGTCCGACCTACACAAGCGCGGCAACACAATTATCATGGTGACGCACAACCCGCGCCTAACCAGCTATGCCAGTCGCGTTATCACCATGCTAGATGGCAAAATCAACACCGATACCAAAGGCGATGATGATGAGATGGCGCCAGTTGCCGATACCCGGTCGTCTAGCGTAAAGAAGCATAAAAAAGTAAAATTAGTCCGCCCGTGGGGCAAGCGCCACCACAAATCAAGAGCGACACTACTAAGTTACGGCCGGAGAAAAAAGTAATGCGCTTTCTTTTCATTAACCACCTGCAAAACGCTCGCCAGTCACTTCGCAGCAATCGAATGCGCAGTTTCTTGACGATGCTGGGCGTAACGATTGGTGTCGCTAGCATTACTATTATCTTGTCGCTCAGCTCCGGGGCGGGCAAAATCGTTAGCGACCAAGTTGACTCGTTGGGCGGCAACATTACAGTCATTAGGCCCGGATCAGCTCA
>DAIOXF010000022.1:3585-7254 GCA_036758105.1 Candidatus Saccharimonadota bacterium
TGATTATGGGTGGTACCATCAAAGCCGATAGCGTGGCACCCAGCGATAGCCTAGTTGTCGCCACTACTCCTGAGCTTGAGACTATTAGCAATTTAACCGTTCAAACTGGTCAGTTTTTAGACCCAACAGTTAATCAAAATACAGTGGTCATTGGCCCACAGCTTGCCATTAATATTTTTGGAACCGACCAGGCAATTGGCAAGAATTTGACCATTCATGGCAAAACGCTCACCGTCATCGGCGTACTAAAACGAACGAATAATCCGATAAACTATAACTCGGTCGACTTTGATAATGCTGCAATTATAAACCTGCAGATTGGCAAACAGCTTGGTCTAGGTCAGCCGCAAATTCAGCAAATCGACGTCCGTAGCGATTCAATCGCTGACCTTTCCCAAGTGATTATCGATATTAACAAAAACCTGCTGCTTAGCCACGACGGCGAAAACGACTTTTCAGTCCTAAGTGGCGATCAAATCGCCCAGCCAACTAGCCAGCTATTCTTCGCACTCGCAGGTGCCACGACTGCCATCGCCAGCATTTCACTACTTGTTGGCGGCATCGGCATCATGAATATAATGCTAGTGAACGTCGCCGAACGCACCCGTGAAATTGGCATTCGCAAGGCGCTTGGTGCCAACAATGGCGATATCGCCGCTCAGTTTATGATTGAGTCAATCACTATCGGCATTGGCGGTGGTATCTGCGGTTATATTTTGGGTTATGTCGTAGCTTTTGGTATTAGTACATTTTTGACGTTTCATCCGGCCATGAACTGGCAAATCGCCGGCATAGCCGGATTTATATCTGTCGTCATGGGAACAGTTTTCGGATTATATCCGGCGTTTAGAGCCTCGCACAAAGACCCAATCGAATCATTGCGCGAATACAACTAAGCTAGTTCGTGTTTTAGTTTCTCAATCATATAAACCGGTGTCGGATCGACATTATTAAGAATCGCCACGTAAACGCTTACAAAGTCGGCTAGGATACTACCCCACAACATTTGCTCAATCAAACTGTCGCCAGCCAGATTAATAGTAATCGATTTTGGACGCATACCACTTAGTAGTCGATCAGACACCTCAAAGCGCTTCAAAATTTGCGAATGTTCAAGGTTGCTAACTAGGTCAAAGACGACAAATGGCTTTTCAATCGGATGCGAAGTCCAGCCCAGAAACTCGTTGTGGTTAAACTCAGGATACTCATTCCAAAAAGCTAAGTTCTTAGCATTCTCGTTCCAGCTAATCTTCCACTTGTAGGCAACCGGCGCCGTCAAAGCCCCACCGTAAAAAACCGGCGTTTTGCCAACAGCCTGAAGCGCCAATTGTTTGGCGTAGTTGTTATCAGTCTTGACTTCCTTGACCCAGTTTGCGCTCTCTGATTTTAGCCAATCAACCGTAGCTTTAATTTCATCAAGTTTACTACTTTCAACAACGTTGAAATTATCCAAGAGTCCAATTAATGCACAAAGATTGTAGATAACCGCCATGCGTGGCTGCAAATTACCTGGCAAAGCGACATGAGCGATTTTGTAGCTGCTAGCGGTATCAATCAACTGGCCACCAGAAGCAATAATGCCCAGTTGAGCACCCTTGCTCTCGGCTTGCTCGAGAGCGCTAAGGGTTTCTTCGGTATTGCCCGAATAGCTGCTGGCAATGAACAATGTGCTGGCACCAACGTAGGCCGGAATGTCATAGCCACGCAAAATTTCAAACGACACTTTTAGTTCAGCCTTCAGCCAAACCTTAACCAAAGCTGCCGCTAGCGCCGAGCCGCCCATACCGGCAACTACGACGTTTTCGATTGGTCGCTGGTCATTTTCACCATTCCAGATATTAACGTCAAATCCGGCTTGCAGACTCTCACCACCGGCCACCGCCAGGGCATCCGACGGGTCTCTATTTTGTATTAAATTCAAATCGTCAAGCATGTTTCCCACTCCCTACTAGTATTGCTCATCTATGCATTTCTATGATACAGTATTTATTAAATAAGCATAAGTATTAATATCGGGGGTGGGCATGGATATTGAGCCGCAGACAACAACAAAACCAATTAGTGATGACCAAGAATTGGCCAAGGTATTAGCCGGCGTCAGCCAGCAGGCCGATGACGCGCTTCAATTTGAAGAGACGCCAGTATCAACTCCAACACCCGCACAAATCGTGGTTGAGCCAACCCAGCCAGCCCCAGTTATGCCGACGCCAACCGTTATTACTCCGCCATCATCATCTAGTGACAATCTTGAAGATATCAAAAAAGACGCCCTTGTCGAGCTACGACCCCTTGTTGACAAACTAGACATCAGTCCCGAAGAAAAGTTCGACACTTACTTGCTGTTAATCCGCAGCACCGATGACAAGGCCTTGATTGCTCCCGCCCACGTCGCCGCTCAGGCCATCACCGACGAAGCTCGTCGCGCTCAGGCCCTGCTCGACATCATCAAAGAAATTGACTACCTGTCAAACAGCCAAAACGCCTAAATAAAAATAACGTCCATCTCATCGATAACTAAAAACCACCCCATATCGGAGTGGTTTTTAGTTACGCAATAACCCTTACATCATACCCATACCGCCGGCCGGAGCTGGCGACTCTGGCTCAGGCACGTCAACTACAAGCGCACCCATAGTGGCGGCCGTTGAGGCGATTGAAACAGCACTTTGCAAAGCCTCCTTGGTAACGCGAGTCGGATCAATCACACCGGCTTTCTTAACATCAATCAAGCCAACCTCTGGGTGATTAACGTCGATACCAAAACCTGGCTTACCGGCTTCAACTTGGGCAAGCAGCGCCTCACTGTTTAGGCCCGCGTTAGCCGTAATCTGCAAAAATGGCTGTTTTAAGGAGTTTTTTAGAACCTGACGTCCAGCCGCTACCGAATCTCCACCGTCGGTCGTAATACTGGCAGCTAAATTGACAAGTGTCACGCCACCACCCGGTACAATACCATCAGCCAAGGCTGCTTTAGTAGCCGCAACGGCATCGTCAACGCGATATTTCTTTTCATCAATTTCGGTCTCTGTGGCGCCACCGACTTTGATGACAGCAACTCTACCACTTAAGGCCGCTGCTCGTTTGCTAAGCTGCTCCTTATCATAAGAACTGCTGGTGTTTTCAGCCTGGGCATTGATTTGCTTAATGCGAGTTTTGATATCTTTGGCAGCGCCAGCACCCTCGATAATTGTCGTCGAATCCTTAGCGACGATTACTTTGCGGGCCGTACCAACCGCATCCAGCTCAGCGGTCTCAAACGACATGCCCTGATCAGCGCTAATCACCTTGGCACCAGTCAAAATTGCAATATCGTTCAAAATATCCTTGCGGCGGTCACCAAAGGATGGCGCCTTAATGGCAACAGTATTAAAGACGCCCTTTAATTTGTTCAAGACTAAAATACTAAGGGCTTCGCCTTCTAGCTCGTCAGCAATCAAGACGACATCTTTTTTGCCAGCGGCCGCCAGCTTTTCCAGCATCGGCAGCAGCTCCTTAACATTGCTGATTTTTTTGTCGGTAATCAGGATAGCCGGTTTCTCGTAGACAGCCTCTTGACGGTTCACGTCGGTAATAAAGAACTGGCTAACAAAACCACGATCAAAGGTAAAGCCCTCAACCACTTCGGCCTCTAGTTCTAACCCTTGACTAGTTTCAACCGTTACCACGCCG
>DAIOXF010000023.1:0-4045 GCA_036758105.1 Candidatus Saccharimonadota bacterium
TTTAGATTAATCTTTGGCATATTGCTCCTATTATCGCATATAAAAAGAGACTGCGCATTAGCAGTCTCTTTTTAGGGTTTAAGCTATTCTTCGCTGGTAGCTTTTTTAGCTTTTTGAGCAGCAGCTTTTTTAGCTTTGCTGGCAAGAGCGGCTTTGCGAGTTTCAGCGGCGGCAAACTTAGCTTTGTAACGATCGACACGACCTTCGGTGTCGATAATTTTCTCTTCGCCAGTAAAGAACGGGTGAGAGGCACTCGAGATGTGCACTTTAATAAGCGGGTAGTCGTTGCCGTCTTCCCATGAAATTGTATCGGTGGTCTGCGCTGTTGACTGCGTCAAAAAGGCAAACCCAGCCACGTCATCGCTAAATACGACGGGACGATAATCGGTTGGGTGTAAATTGGTTTTCATATCTGGGTTATTGTATCTGTTTTTAGGTTAATTGTCAAAGGGTAATGGGCTTGAAATTTAAGTCTTAAGGGGTTATAATAACTAAGTAAATTATTTTAACGACACAGCCCGTGCATACAAAACCTAATACCTTAGGGCACGAGCAAGGAAAGAGGAGTAAAGACAATGGCAGTAACTGTCGATATTAAAGCCCTGTTTGAAGCAGGCGTACATTTCGGTCACAAGACCAGCCGTTGGCACCCAAAGATGGCGCCATACATTCACAGCAAACGTCAGGATAGTCACATTATTGACTTGACTAAGACTGTCGAAGGTTTGGACGTGGCGTTGCCATTTCTAGCCAGCGTAGTTAATAGTGGCAAGCAAGTTTTGTTTGTTGGTACTAAAAAGCACACCAAAGACATCGTAAAAATCACGGCTGAGGCATTGAATCAGCCATATGTTACCGAGCGTTGGCTTGGCGGTATCTTGACTAACATCTCAACCGTTGGTCAGCAAATTAAGAAACTTAAAGATCTTGAAAAGCGCATGGTATCAGGTGACCTTGAAAAGCGCTACAACAAGCTTGAAGTTCAGCGTTTTCAGGAAGAGATTGATGCCTTGAACCTTAAATACGGCGGCATCAAAGACCTAAACGGCAAGCCAGGCGCCTTGTTTGTTATCGATGTAATCGGTGACGTCAACGCTATTAAAGAGGCACGAACACTTGGTGTTCCAGTCGTAGCTATCGTTGACACTAACGCTGACCCAACTCTTATCGATTACGTTATTCCAGGTAATGACGACGCCATCAAGGGTGTTCAGTTATTGCTAGATTACGCTGCTGCCGCTATCCGCGAAGGCAAGAGTGCTGAAAAGTCAGTTGTAACAGAGGAGAAATAATCAATGAGCGTATCAATTGATGACATTAAAAAACTAAAAGAATTATCTGGTATCGGTTTGACCGACGCCAAGGCGGCTTTAGTCGCTGCTGATGGTAATTTTGACAAGGCACTTGAGGCTTTGCGCAAAAAAGGTCTAACCAAGGCCGAGAAAAAAGGCGACCGTGAAGCCCGCGAAGGCATCATCGACAGCTACGTTCACAGTGGTCGCATCGGCGTTATTGTGGAAGTTAACTGCGAGACTGACTTTGTAGCCAGGCTTGATGGCTTTAAATCTTTTGCGCATGAAATTGCGCTTCAAATTGCCGCTATGGCGCCAACTTACGTTTCAGAAGCTGATATTCCAGCGAAAGAAATTGAGCGCGTTCGAAACGAAGCTAAAGAGCGCGTGATCGCCGAAGGCAAGCCGGCTGAACTAGCCGACAAGATTGTCGAAGGTCAGGTCAAGAAGCATTTTGCAGAGCAGGTTCTTTTGACTCAAGAATACATCAAGAACGACAAGCAAACTGTCAACGATTTCCTAAAGGAAAACGTATCAATCTTGGGTGAAAACCTTGTGATTCGTCAGTTCAAGCGTATCGAACTTGGCGTTAGCGAATAGTTAACTGTTATCCTAAAAACTAAATGTCCGGCAATTGTCGGGCATTTAGTTTTGTTGGTCTGCTATAATTGAAATAGATTAAGAGAGAGGATATATGTTTGACACTAAGCCCTATGAAGAAAAATTTGAACTGGTCATCGCGCATTTTGAAGAAGAACTAAAAAAAATTCGTACCGGCCGCGCGCACCCAAGTCAGCTGGATGGCATTCGGGTTGAAGTTTATGGCACTCAGATGCCACTTAACCAAGCAGCTAATGTTACAGCGCCCGAAGCGCAAATGCTTCAGGTGACGCCATTTGACCCCAGTAATATTCAAAAGATTAGTGCTGCCATTCGGGCTGATCAAAGCCTCGGCTTTAATCCAAGCGACGATGGCCGCGTTATTCGCGTACCCGTGCCGTCATTGACCGAGGACCGCCGCAAGGTGCTTGTAAAGCAAGCCAGTGAAAAAGTCGAGGAAGCTCGCATTGCCATTAGAAACTTGCGCCAGGATGCCTTAAAAGAAGCTAAGCGTAAGAAAGAAGCCAAGGAACTATCTGAAGACGACGTGAAGCGCATCGAAAAGGGTATTGACGATGATATCGCCGGTTATAACGTAAAGCTTGATGAACTCTTTAGACTTAAAGAAAAAGACGTACTGACAATCTAATGAACTTTATTCAGCGTGTTAAGGAATTAAATTTTCCGCTTGATCAGTTTGTCGTAATCGGTAGTGGTTTATTGGACGTGTGCGGATTGCGTACGGCTGACGATATCGACTTAGTAGCTTCTGGTGCGCTTTATGAGATATTAAAGCAATCTGGTGATTATAAGGAATCAACTATGCACGATGAGTCGTATTTATTTAGCGACAAACTGGAGATTTGGCAAACCTGGGGTCTCGAGTATGATTATCAAACTATTAAGTCAAGTGCCATTACGATTGACGACGTAAGCTTCATTAATCCGGAACTATTGATTGTCAAAAAGCGCGAGCTTGGCCGCGACAAAGATTTTGCCGACATTAAATTATTGGAAAAATATAAATATGAATACCAAACTTGAACCCGAAATACCAAAACATATCGGCTTTATCATTGACGGTAATCGACGCTGGGCAAAAAAGCACGGTATTCCGACCTACGAGGGGCACTTGGCGGGCTATAATGTTATTTATGATATAGCTAAAACTTCCTTTGATGCGGGCGTTAAATTTGTTTCCTTATATATTTTTAGTACAGAGAACTGGAAGCGCAGCGAGAACGAAGTCAAAAAGTTAATGGGTCTAGTATTGCGTTTACTGAAGTCGGACCTGCACATCTTTCAGGAAAACAACATAAAACTATTGGTGTTGGGTGCAACCGAGCGCGTCGATCAAAAGATACTGGACGCCATTTTGGAAGCCGAGGCGCTGACTGCTAATAATACTGGTGGTACAATGGCCGTGTGTTTTAACTATGGTGGCCAGACAGAGATTGCTGATGCTGTTAAAAAAATTATTCAAGCTAAAGTTGCGCCTAACGATGTAACACCCGAGCTAATTGAACAGAATTTATATGCACCAGAGGTACCGCCATTAGACATGGTTGTTAGAACTGGTGGCGATCAGCGACTGAGCAACTTTATGCTGTGGCGCGCAGCCTATAGTGAACTGCTGTTTTTAGATAAACTATGGCCAGACATGACAAAAGACGATGTGACCGATATACTAAAAGAATACAATAAGCGTCATAGGCGGTTTGGGGGATAGATGGATTTGATTTTTGGTGTAATTTTGGGGCTGATTGTTCTGGTATTTTTGGTGGTCGTACATGAGTTGGGACATGCCATCGTAGCGCGCCGTAATGGTGTAGTTGTCGAAGAGTTCGGTGTTGGTTTTCCGCCACGAGCCTGGAGCCGAAAGCTCAAAAATGGTGTTTTGTTTACCTTAAACTGGTTGCCGCTTGGTGGTTTCGTGAAGATGCAAGGTGAGTACGATGCCTCAAATAAAAAAGGCGATTATGGTGCGGCTGGTTTTTGGTCCAAGACACGCATTTTACTCGCCGGAGTTTTAATTAACTGGCTTGTAGCGGCGATATTATTGTCCGTCCTGGCAATTACCGGTTTGCCAAAAATCCTAGACAATCAGTTTTCGATTCCGGGCGATACAACAGAGGTAAAACAACCGGTTGAGA
>DAIOXF010000023.1:4055-7229 GCA_036758105.1 Candidatus Saccharimonadota bacterium
AGATAGTTGATTTAGTTAAACAATATCCCGCCGAAAATGCTGGCCTGAAATCGGGTGATAAAATTATTCGTTTTGCCGGCCAGCCGGTGCCGTCGGCCACTCAGTTAATAAGTCTTACAAAATCTTATCGTGGCCAGACAGTCGATGTGATTTATTCGCGCGATAATGTCGAATCAACTGCCACAGTAGCGCTACTTAATAACACCACTGGCAGTATTTTTGGGGCAGGCTTAGGTCAGCGCGAGTTAATACAGGCAACCTGGTCAGCACCAATTGTGGGTGTAGTAACCACTGGTCAACTGACCTGGGCGACTCTGCAGGGCCTTGGTAATATGGTTGGTAATTTGGCTAGCGGCGTGGTATTACAATTTAGTCCCAATGCTCAAACAAGGGCTACCGCCAGTAGTGATATTAAGTCCGTTAGCGACGGCGTAGCTGGACCAATCGGAATCTTGGGAACGATTTTCCCTCAAGCCGAGAAGGCCGGAGCGACGCAGTTTGTCTTTTTGACGGCTGTCATATCTTTGACGCTAGCCGTTATGAATGTTTTGCCGATTCCGGCGCTTGATGGTGGCCGCTGGTTTACGATGGCGCTATTTAGATTATTCAAAAAACCTTTAACTAAGGAAATTGAAGAAAAGATTCAAGCGACTGGCTTCTTATTATTAATGGGACTGGTTGTCCTTGTGACGGTTGCTGATGTTTCGAAAATATTCTAAACAACTCGCACCACAGTCTGTTGTTAGTCGAGGTTTCTGGGTAGTCGGTGTTGTCCTTTGGGTTTTTGGTGGTTTTTTTGGTGCCCAGATTATCGTTACGGTGCTGGTTTCGCTATTAAAGATGATAAACGTACCCTTTGCCGGTCTGGATAGCTCTATCCTAGAGACGGTTCTAGCGGCATTTATTTATTTAGTCACACTTGTCCTGGTTATCGGTTTGCCGTGGCTGGTGAAAAAACAACACACGACGTTAATTGATGTCGGCCTTCAGCGACTGCCTAATTGGACTGATGTTATCATGGCGCCGGCTGGATTGATTGTTTACCTGGCCGTATCTTCGATTTTAGTAACACTAGCGACCAATTTGTTGCCATGGTTTAACGTAAGCCAACCGCAAGATACCGGTTTTTTCCAAACCAATTATGGCTATGAAGTCATCTTGGCTTTTGTGACGTTAGTAATTATTGCGCCTGTTGCCGAAGAAATAATCTTTAGAGGCTATTTATTCGGCCGGCTTAAAAAATACGCGCCAGTTTGGGTAGCGATTGTGGTGACTAGTGTTGTTTTTGGGGCTCTGCATGGTGCTTGGAACCTAGCGGTTGATACTTTTGCGCTTAGCGTCGTCATGTGTCTGCTACGCCAAAATACCGGCAGTTTATGGGCTTCGATTTTGCTTCACATGTCAAAAAACGGTCTGGCTTTTTATATCCTCTTTATTAATCCGACATTTTTACATACACTGGGGTTATAGAATATGCGATTAACTAATTTATTCACCAAGACAAGCAAAAACTCACCAGCCGATGAGGTTTCTAAAAATGCTCAACTGCTAATTAAGGCCGGCTTTGTTTACAAGGAGATGGCTGGCGTTTACGCCTATCTACCACTTGGTAAGATAGTATTAGATAAAATCATTAACATTATACGCGAAGAGATGAACCTAGTAGGCGGTATGGAGCTTAGCTTGACAGCCTTGCAACCTAAAGATATATGGGAAAAATCAGGACGATGGGACGATAAAGTGATGGACGTTTGGTTCAAAACCGAGTTAGCCGGTGGTAGTTTGGTCGGGCTGGCGCCGACTCACGAAGAGCCTCTAACTCGCCTAATGAAAGAGTTTATTCACAGCTATAAAGATTTACCAGCCTACCCTTACCAGTTTCAGATTAAGTTCCGCAACGAACTTAGAGTTAAAAGCGGTCTGATGCGTGGTCGGGAGTTTTGGATGAAGGATCTTTACAGCTTTAGTCGTACGACGCAGGAGCATGAAGCGTTTTATGAAAAGATTACGAATGCTTATCTGACGGTTTACGAGCGACTTGGTCTGGGTGATCTGACCTATAAGACATTCGCTAGCGGTGGTAGTTTTTCGAAATACAGCCATGAGTTTCAAACAATTAGCCCAGTAGGCGAGGACAAGATTTACGTTAATAGGGACAGGCGCATTGCAATTAACGAAGAGGTCTATAACGACGATGTACTAAGCGATCTTGGCCTAAGCCGAGACGAATTAGTCGAAGAGACGGCCGTTGAAGTCGGAAATATATTTACACTTGGTACGCGGTTTAGTGAGCCACTTGAACTGACTTTTACGGATGAAGACGGTAGCGTCAAACCGGTTATTATGGGTAGTTACGGTATTGGTCCGAGCAGGCTTATGGGTGTAATAGCCGAGCATTTTAGTGACGACAAGGGATTGGTTTGGCCAGAAGCGATTGCGCCGGCTAAGGTTTATCTAATTGGTATCGGTTCAGATGAAGCTATTACTAAAGCCGATGAATTATACAAAGAACTGTCTGATCGCGCCATAGAGGTAATTTATGATGACCGCGACCTACGTCCTGGTCAAAAATTTGCTGACGCCGAGCTAATGGGTATACCGTACAGAGTAACCGTAAGTGACCGTTTGCTAGCTGAAAATAACTTTGAATTAACAGTTAGAAGTAGCGGCGAAACAATCATATTGACACGCGACGCACTGCTTGATAAACTGGTCTAACCGTATGTATTGTTTATAGATATACGCTACATGTAGTGTTTGTGGTGCTAAAAAAGCGCCATTTATGATAAAAAGGAATAATAAATTATGAAAAAGCTGTACCAAATTACCGCCGAAGGAAAAAAAGTGCTCGAAGCTGAGTCGGCCAGTTTAAAGGCTGGTCGCGGCAAAATAGCAAAAAAGATTGCTGAAGCCCGTGATTTCGGCGATTTAAGTGAGAATGCCGAATATGATGCTGCTCGTGAAGAACAAGGACTTCTTGAGAGCCGTATTGCCGAAATCGAAGATATTTTACTAAACGCCGATTTAATGAAGACTGGCAGCACCTCAAAAGTGTCACTTGGCAGCAAGGTTACTCTTAAAAACGGCGAAAAAACCGTTACTTATACGGTCGTCGGTCCGGTTGAGGCCAACCCACTAGCTGGCAAAGTTAGTAACGAATCGCCAATCGGTGAA
>DAIOXF010000024.1:0-7018 GCA_036758105.1 Candidatus Saccharimonadota bacterium
CGGCTAGACTGATGCGAGTGCCGATCTCGTGACGATCAGTTATGCCAAGCTTTTTTTCGACAAAGTTCTCGGCTGGCAAGCCGTGACAGTCCCAGCCCCAGACACGCTCAACCCTTTTACCGAGCATCGTTTGATAGCGTGGCACGACATCTTTAATAACAGAACTCAACAACGTGCCGTGGTGTGGCGAACCAGTAATAAATGGTGGGCCATCATAAAAAACATATGAGTTATCGACCGGCCGCATTTCGACCGATTTTTCAAATGTCTTGTTATTCTTCCACTGCTGAACTAAATCTTTTTCGTACTCGATGGCTCGGCGGCGGCTGGCTGATTTAAACTTCATGCGTTCCCTGCGTCCTTTCTTAAAAAATAAAAAATCCCTTTTCAGTCACTGGAATCCGCATAGGCGGACGGTACCATCCAGTTTCTAAAAAGAGATTCTTCTTAGCGCTTAGTTGTTCGATCTGACGCGTCGATTAACGTTTGGGTCTAGTCTCTTTTAAAGATTTCTTCCAAAAACATTCGTGGCTGATAACCACTCATCCGAAAACGGAACGTTACTTCATTAGTTTACGCTACAGCTAATAGTTATGTAAAGTTTAATCTGTAATTATTGGATGTAATAGCTGACTTCACTAATCGTTGGCAGTGGTGTGCCAACCCAAGTGTTTTGCATAGTGCTGTCATCGGCAACAGCTATCACCGTCGGATACTCAACAATGTCATAAGCCCGGCAAAACTGTTCGCCGTCGGGTTGTTCTGGATCAAGCGTTTCAAGAACGTGGCCGGTTTGATGTTCAAAATCACGCAAATAATCAATCACCTCGCGGGCGTGATCGCTGTCGTTTTTATAAACTACCACCACCTTCATAATCTTTTACTTTTCCGTCTTGAGCTTGCGTTGATGTTCAAGAATTTTTACAAAATCATCGAGGGTTTTGAATTCGTGATACACACTAGCAAAGCGGACATAGGCCACCTCATTGCGATGGGCCAGTTCATCAAGCACCTTATCGCCAATTTGCTTGGAAGTAATTTCGCTATCGCCAAGCGCGTAAAGACCATCCTCGATATCATTAATCATTTCATCGACTTCAACTTCCGATGAGAAGAACTTACCAACCGAACGCTTAATGGCAATTGCTAGCTTATCGCGATCGAATAGTTCGCGTTTGCCATCTTTTTTGATGACAGCAAGGTTGGGCTTTTCGATGCGCTCATAAGTCGTAAAGCGCTTGCCGTCGGGTGATTCACGACGACGACGAATTGTAACGCCATCACTGACTTCGCGTGACTCAATTACTCGGCTATCGCCAATGTTATATTTGGCCATGATAATTAATCTTCCTTATTGTGTTTGCGGCGTCGACGCAGAAAGGCTGGCGTATCAGACTCTTCCTCAACCTCGTTTGGCTGGTTCCAAATATCGTGAGTGTTATCTTCAGCGAAAGCCTCGGCTGAATCTTTACTATCAAGGTTCAAATCAATTGCATTAACTGCGTCTTCCGACAAATTCATCGAACTAGGTTCGGTTGCTGCAGCGCTAGTAGCGGCTTCTTTATGGAAGTAAGCTGAATCAAAACCGGTTGCAATAACCGTAATAATCAACTCATCCTCAAGATCAGGCTTCAAAGTAGCACCAAAGATAATGTTGGCATCAGGCGCAACCGCGCTGGTGATAATCTCGGCAGCTTCTTGGATCTCACTCATGCTCATGTCGTAACCACCAGTGACGTTGAATAAGACACCCTTGGCGCCGTCGATTGAAACTTCAATTAATGGTGATTCAATAGCTTGTTGTGCGGCCTGGGCAGCACGATTATCACCGCTAGCTCGTCCGATACCCATCAGAGCTGAACCGGCATTGCTCATAATTGCCCTGACGTCAGCAAAATCGAGGTTGATCAAACCGTGTTCGGTGATCAACTCTGAAATGCCCTGAACACCTTGACGCAGGACGTCATCGGCAATTTTAAAGGTTTCAAGAAGTGGAGTTCGGCGATCAATCGTCTGAAGTAGGCGATCATTTGGAATCGTAATCAGCGTATCAACCTGTCGACCAAGTTGAGTAATCGCCCATTCGGCGTTTTGACGACGCTTCTCACCCTCAAAGCTAAATGGCTTAGTCGCTACGCCAACAACCAGAATGCCAAGCTCGCGAGCAATCTCGGCGACAATATGGCCGGCACCGCTACCGGTTCCACCACCGGCACCAATTGTTACAAATATCATGTCAGCGCCAGTAATAGCGTCGCGAATTTCGTCGCGTGATTCATTAGCGGCAGCTTCACCAGTTGCTGGGTCGGCGCCGGCACCAAGACCACCGGTAACACTGTGTCCTAGGTGAATTTTAACATCAGCTTTAGAGTTGTGAAGAGCCTGGGCATCGGTATTCATAGCAATAAACTGGACACCGGACAAGCCAGCTTCCTTCATCCTATTGACGGCCGATCCTCCGGCACCACCGACTCCAACTACTTTAATTGTGGCGAATGTCTGTATATCGCTTGGTTTTACTTCAGGCATGTATCTATTATCTCCCAATCTTCGTATTCATAAGCTAGTATAACACTTGGTTTAAGAAAAATACTATGCCTTAAACCTGTCAAGGAATTTACTGACAAAGCCGCTGGCTCCAGCAAGCGGGCTGGCTGATTTCTTTTTTGGACTATTGTGATGTTGCGCAGAGTCGGCATCAATCAACATCAGGCCAACTGCTGTTGCATACTGCGGACTAGCAATATCATCGGCTACCCCACCGTATCCTGAGGTTTTACCAATGCGGGCGGCCAAACCAAGCGACTTTTTGGCATATTCGGCGATATCTTTTAGGCGAGCCGTTCCACCGGTCAGCACGACGCCGCCAGGCAACTTGCCAGCACGGCCGGCCTTTTTCAGTTCAGCTTGAATCGCTTCAAAAATTTCTTCCAGGCGGGCTTCAACGATTTCGTCGATATCCTTTGTTTCAAAAGTATAGATTTCGCCGTCTTGTTTTAGGCTGATACCGGAGTTTTCTCCTCTAGTTATTGCCGAAGCGTGCTCGATTTTAACTTTTTCGGCAATCTCGGGATCAGTTTTTAGTCCAATCGCAAGGTCATTGGTGATATTAATACCGCCAAATGGCAAAACGGCCGAATATTGTAAATCGCCCTCTTCGTAAATCGCCAGATTAGTCGTCGCACCACCGATATCAATCAAGGCAACACCATTTTCGAGTTGTTGTTCGCTAAGCACCGCCCTAGCAGCGGCAATACCAGCAACTACAATACTATGTGGCGTAACCTTGGCGGTCTCGGCCGACTTTTGAAGATTGGTCAGATGCGGCACCAGCGCCGATACAACATGAGCGTCAACTTCTAGGCGGGTACCAGTCATACCAAGCGGATCCTTGATATTATCTTGGCCGTCTAACTTGTAGGCGTGTGGCACAACATCCAAAATAACGCGATTAGCCGGAACTTTTCCAGTTGTGGCAACTTCTTCAATGCGGCTTAAGTCTTCATAACTAATTGTGTGGTCGGCACCACCAACCGCTATCATGCCGTCAGCGTGCGTGCTTAAAATATGCGTACCATTGATACTTAATGTGGCCTCATTTACCTGATAGCCACTCATACGCTCTGCTTCGCCCAAAGCATCATCAATCGCCTGCGCTGGACCACTTAAATTTACTACCGTACCTTTGCGCATACCAGTATTAGGCGCGCTTCCGACACCTACTATCGTTGGCGTGCCACTTGTTCCGTCAATGTGTGCTACTAGGCATCGAACAGTCGTCGTTCCGACATCAATACCAACAGCGTACCGAGAGTTTTCTTGCATGGTATTAGTATATAGCTTATGCCAATCATTGCAAAGTGTCTTAATTAAAGCTGAGTTAAAATTTCGACGCCGTCGTCAGTTACCATGACGGTATGCTCGAAATGAGCCGACAAACTACCGTCGCGCGTACGGATCGTCCAACCGTCGCTATCGGTTTTAATCTTTTCACCACCAAGTGTTGCCATTGGCTCAATTGCTATCGTATCGCCAGGTACCAACAAAACGCCGCTACCCTTTTGTCCCCAGTTGGGAACTTCTGGCTCTTGATGCATTTCGTGACCGACACCGTGACCGACAAGATCACGAATAACGCCTAGCTTGGCGCCCTTCAAGACTTCTTCGACCGCATGCCCAATATCGCCGGTGTAAGTTGGACCTTTAATAGCATCGATACCAGCAAACAAGCTACGCTCAGTAAAGTTAAGCAGGTGCTTCGTAGCACCAGTTGGCTCCTCGCCGACAACCATCGAAAAGGCACTGTCGGTTTTCATACCTTTATAAGTAATTACCAAATCAAAACTGACAATGTCACCGGCTTCAAAACGATAATCAGTCGGCACGCCATGCACAATTGCATCATTGACCGATATACAGATGGCGTTTGGAAAATCAACTTCCGGAGTTTTATAGGTCGCGCTGGCGCCTAGACGTTTAATTTCCAGATCAACCCAAGCATCCGCCTCGAGCTCGCTCATACCAACCACGACGTGTTTTTTAAGACCATCAAAAATAGTCGCCAGAATTTTACCGCCCTGGCGCATGGCGTCAATCTCAGCCGGAGTTTTTACCCTAGATTGCATCTTACCAACTCTTCCATAATACGATCGTGTACTTGACCGACAGAGCCGGTACCGTCAACTCGAACAATTTTAATACCTTCTTTGGAGAAATAGTCCAAAATTGGCTCGGTTTCGTTGCGATAAATTTCAAGTCGTTCATCGATTGCCTCAAATGTGTCGTCAACTCGACCGCGCACTTCAAGGCGCTTCATCAATTCTCTTTTGGGAACCTCCAAAACAACGCATAGTTCGACCGAATCGCCGTGCTGAGCTTCATTTTCAAGCAACCATTTAGCTTGTTCTAGTACCCTAGGAAAGCCATCTATAATAACTTGCCTGACATTAGTCGCCCTTGCTAACGCCTCGCTAATAATCTTATTAACCTTATTGTGTTCGACTAATCGGCCAGTCTGCATAGCCGCTAGAAGTTCGGGATCACGCGTATCACGCAGTAACTGACCGGCACTAAGCCACCTCCAGCCATTGCGAGCGGCTAGCATCTGCCCCTGGATACTCTTACCGGCTCCAGCTGGACCAAACATGATAATCATAGAAAAAGCTCCTTTTTGTTTTTATTGTAACGCTTTTTTAACAAGTTGAGCGATTAGCGCTCCGTCGGCACTATTGCCAAGTTCTTTTTTAACAGCACCAATGACTTGGCCCATAGCACTTAAACCGCTAACACCCATATCAGCGATAGTTTTTGTAACGACAGCCAAAATTTCAGACTCGGAAAGTTGAGCCGGTAAATAGTCAGCTAAAACCGCCGCCTCGGCGCGTTCGTTTTCAGATAATTCTTGACGATTAACACTGTCGTATATCGTAGCGCTTTCGTTACGTTTTTTAATTTCGCGAGCAACTAGCTGCTCAATAGTCTCGTCGCTAAGGCCTACATCGCGCTTGTTCTGAGCGACTTCCTCATTTAGAATGACTGATTTAAGACCTCGAAGAACCTCTCCATTAAAACGATTACCGCCTAGTAAGGCGGTTTTTAAATCGTTATTAATGCGCTCTTTTAGAGACACTTTAACGCAATCCCAAGCGTGCTTTATCTAGCTTGTCAGCTTTACGTGCCTTACGAATAATCGCTTTGGCGCGTCGCTCGGTTTTGCTAATTGGTTTTTCAAATCGCATAACAGCCTTGGCCTCAGCTAAGACACCGCTCTGCAAAACTTTGCGGTTAAAACGACGAATAATATTCTCGTTTGCTTCTCGTTCATCTTTACGTGTTACTTGTACCATATGGGTGTATTGTAACAGAAGTAAAGATTATTGACAACAGGTTAAATCAGACCTGTTATGGAGTTGGGAATATTATAGCGCACTGCGTGCCCTGCATTTCAGTCATGCCTGAGAAGCCTTCAAGGCAAGTCTGCCCAGCACCTTCTAAATAGTAAATAATTCGATCAGGGCTGTTAACCAAAGTTGCCCCTAATCTATAGTCTGGATTAGTGGTAATTTGTAAGATATTTGTACTCACCGTTGGTTTAGTTGGAAGATATTTCGCCAGGTTAGCGTCTATAGCTGCTGACACATAACGATTTCCAGCAACTCCATTCCAGCATTGATTACCAACATAATTAGCGCCCAAACATACCCCTGAACCAACATTAGGATAGAAGCCATTATCAGTTGCGTACTCCATTAACGCTTTCTTGTACGCTTCGACTCCAGATAATATCTGACTATTGCGAGCACGTTGTTGGACGCTGCTATAAGTCACGATAGTAATCGCCGCCAAAATACCAATCACTACAATTACGATCAGAAGTTCAACAATCGTAAAACCTCTTTGTTTTATTTGCAGGTACATAGTGCTTATAGTTTATACCTTAACAGCTACGCTAACAATTAATTCTTTCAGGCGGTTTCTAAATGTAGTAGTCGACCTTCAACACTACGCCGACCATTCCATTCGTTCAAAGTCGGTTGAAAGACTACTGTCACAACTTCACCTGGTTCTGCAAAAAAATGAGCGGGCGCACTAAAAGCTAACATTTGTAACCTTCGACCAAGCGAATCTTTTACTTCCAATTTAACATGCTGATTATCAGTACCCATCCGTCGCTGATTAATAACTGTTACGTTATTAATTTTTAAAATCGGTTCAGGGTTACCGCTTCCAAACGGCTCTAGTCCGGCGAGTTGCTCGACGAAATCTTCGGTAATTTCTGAAAAATCGTCAATAAGTACGTCTTCTTTAGGCAGCAGCAGTTGCGCCTGATTAGTCAGCTTCAGTGATTTATAGAATTCGTTAACTCGCCTACGAAAAGCTTCAATATTAGTCGTCGGTAACGTCACGCCAGCCGCAAGTGTGTGGCCGCCGCCCTTAAGAATAATATCGTCAGCTGAGCGAATTGCCTCGACCGCACTAAAGCCCCCGAAACTGCGCGCCGATCCTTTGGATGTCTCAC
>DAIOXF010000025.1:0-6878 GCA_036758105.1 Candidatus Saccharimonadota bacterium
GCGCACTTATATCGCGACAAGTTGCCAAAAGCTATTAATCAATCATGGCGACGTCATCACGGTTTAATAAAAGCCGCCGGTATGGTTTCGCTCATCGTGATGTTGATAACGTTATATAGTGGTGGGCAAATCTAATTCTAGACACCTGAGGTGGGTTCGTGTTTACAGGATGAGCCATCTCTGTTACAATGGGCAACTGATTGATTAATAATATATAAGGAATCATAATGTCAAAAGCAGTCGTTAAGATCGGTGGCAAACAGTTTATCGTCACCGAAAAAGAGACCCTCCTGGTGGACCTCCTCCCGGAAGGAACTAAAGAGCTCACTCTAGACGCGCTGTTGGTGATTGATGGTGATAAAACCACTGTCGGCACACCAACCGTCAAAGGTGTTACGGTGTTAGCCAGGGTCGTTGACGACCTAGTAAAGGGTGAGAAAATCCGCGTTATTCGCTACGAAGCCAAGAAACGCGTTCACAAAGAGAACGGTCACCGTCAAAAATACTCAAGGATTGAAATTACCTCAATCAAATAATCAAAAAATCTCCGCTAACAGGCGGAGATTTTTATATTCGCTCATGGTATAATGAGTCGAAAGAGATGAGGGAAACAGACACGTGGCAACGGTAATTTCGGTAACCAATCAAAAGGGTGGGGTCGGTAAGACAACTACAGCTGTTAATTTGGCGTACTACTTGGCAAAAGCTGGTAAAAAAACCTTACTGATTGATTTTGACCCCCAAGGTAATGCCACTAGTGGCCTTGGTTTTGACAAGCAAATGCTGACGGCCACGATGGCTGAGGTTGTCATGGGTGATATACCACTTAGCCAAGTGATTATTCCGACTAAACACAAAAACCTGTCAATTGCGCCTTCGACGCCGATTTTGGCTAATACCGAGGTTCAACTAGCCCAGGCTGAACGACGCTTTTCGCGCCTGAAGGCCGCAATTGAAGTTGTCGACGCCGACTACGACGTCGTTATAATCGACAGTCCGCCAAGCCTTAGCCTGCTGACCGTTAACGGCCTAATCGCGGCTAAATACGTGCTGCTGCCGGTTCAGGCCGAGTTTTACGCCCTTGAGGGTCTTGGACAGCTACTAGAGACGATGAAGCTGGTGCGCAAGGGTATGAACCCGACACTTGAACTGCTAGGCGTGCTACCAACCATGGTTGATTCGCGCACAACACTTAGCACCCAAGTTCACGAAGAAATTAAAAAGCATTTTCCAGGTAAGGTCTTTAAATCGATCATTCCACGCAACATTCGTCTGGCCGAAGCGCCTAGCCACGGTTTGCCAGTAGGGGTTTATGATAAATTTTCAAAGGGCGCCAGGTCTTACAAGGCCCTCGCTAAGGAGGTTTTAGAACGTGTCAGCATCTAGTAAAAAAGGACTTGGCCGCGGTTTTGAATCACTAATTCCAATCGATCTTTTAGATGAGTCGTTTGACCCAACCGCCACGCAGGATGAGCAAGTCAGCGAACTGCGCCAAATTAAACTAAGCGAAATCGTAACCGACCCGGATCAACCGCGTCGTCAGTTTGACGAAGCTTCAATTGAGGATTTAGCCGAATCTATTCGGCAGCACGGCATCTTGCAGCCGATTGTGGTTACGCCACATGGCAATGGTTATCAAATCGTCGCTGGTGAGCGTCGTTTTCGAGCTTCGCGCCTAGCGGGGATCGACAAGATTCCGGCTTTGGTACGGACCTTAAGCGGTCAGCATAAGCTCGAGCTATCACTAATCGAAAACCTGCAACGACGTGATCTAAACGTCCTTGAGACAGCAACAGCGTACATGAAGCTACGCGACCAATTTAACCTGACTCTCGAGCAAATCGGTCAACGTGTCGGTAAAAAGTCGGTGAGTACGGTTAGCAATACTTTACGCCTTTTACGACTGCCTCAGATTGTCCGTACTGCATTGGCCGAGGGCAAGGTAAACGAGGGTCAAGTTCGTCCACTGGTCGGTTTAGACGAATCTTTAATTGAAACTATTTTTCCGCGAATTATTAATGAAGAGTGGAGCTCACGCCAGACCGAACAGTACATTGTTCAACTTAAAAAGAGCGGCAAGTCTGGCGATAAGACTAAAAAAGTTATAGCCGAGTCGCCATATGAAGATGACACCAAGCGAATTGCCAGGCGCTTCGGGGCTGATGTCCGAGTTCGAACTAATGCAAAAGGCGCTGGCCAAATCGTCATTCGTTTTAAGAGTGACGCGGAATTTCATCGCATTGAAAAATTACTCGACCGCGACTAATTAATTCGTCTTTCTAGAAATTTCGGATTTTATCGAACGGATAGATTCGTAGGCTAACTGGACCGACGACGTCATAGAGTGGGATGGTGCCTAAACCGTTACGAGAGTCGAGTGAATAGTTGCCCTGGCGGTGATCGCCCGAAACGAACAGCGCGCCGCTTGGCACGATTTCATCAACTTCACCTGAAGTCGGGCTACCCGGCTCGTCATGATTATTGTCGTCCGGATTGAATCCATTTGGATACTGACTGTTGTAGACCGTGTACGAACCGTCTTTTAGGACGACGCGCTCGCCAGGAAAGGCGATAACACGCTTGACGATATATTCATCGGGCATACCTTGGCTAAATAACGGGTTTTTAAACACAATAACTTGACCTCGCTTTGGCTCATAGGTCTTGTTTTCTAGTTGCGCCAAAGTTACCGGCAAGCGATTGACAATCAAACGGTCGTTAGTATACAAAGTTGTTTCCATGCTTGGACCGATGACGCTAAAGCTGCGAAATACGAAATTATTGATTAAAAGTGTGCCAATCAGAACGCAGACGACAAAGATAGCAATGCTTGTAACGTCCTTAAACAAGGGGTGGCGGGTCATAAATGATGATTCCATGTCCTTTTACTATACACGGTTTAACTAGCCTGGGATAGTAATGCTTGTGACTTTAGGTGTTCAAATTCACAGTAAAGTTAGGTATAGTAGTATAAGTATTTATGAAAAACAATCGACCAAACATAGACGGCTTTGTGCCCCGAAGAACCAGAAGCCAACTAGGCGATCTGCATACAAAACAACCTTCAGCTAAAACTGAGATAAACGAACGTCCCCTTCATAGCGGTGACGGATATAGTCAAAAGGTTGGTGAGGCTCGCCGGAACCAGGCAATCGGCCGATCTGATATTGACGACTCTTTGCGAGAAATTGATAGTCTCGGCGGCGTCAGTCAAGCGAGCCGCCGTGGTAAGCAGAAGATAGGCAAGCCGCTTAAGCGCCGCAGCCCTGTAAAGCGAATTTTTAAGTGGTTGGGGATATTAATTTTATTGGCTGGCCTGATTGTAGGTGGCTATGTGGCTACTAAGTTCTTCTCGGCAGGAACGAGTATTTTTAAGGGCAGTGTATTCGATATCATTAAAAGCCAGCCTTTAAAACAGGACAGTAACGGACGCAGTAACTTTTTGATACTTGGCACGTCCGAGGATGATCCGGGGCATGGTGGTGCTTATCTGACGGACTCGATGATGATTTTGAGTATCGATCAGACTAACAAGAACGCTTACATGTTTAGTATTCCGCGTGACTTATATGTTCAATACGGTATGGCCTGTAACAGCGGTTACTCTGGTAAAATCAATGAATATTTCAACTGCGTAAGCGATGATTATACTAGCTCAGCCGCCGAACAAAAGCGTCTAACGGAGACACAGGCATTTGCCGGCAAGATATTTGGCTTAGATATTCAATATGGCATTCACGTTGATAATACGGTTATCAAGCAGGCAGTTGATGCTGTTGGTGGCGTTGATGTTGACATTGAGGGCAGTAACGGTGACCCAGGCGTGCTAGACCGTAACTTTGACTGGCGTTGTAACTACAAGTGCTATCTGGTGAAGTACACGAACGGTGTCCACCATTTGGACGGCGAGCATGCTTTATTCCTATCGATGGCCCGCGGCGATGTTGCGCCAACTTATGGGCTAGGCAACTCTAATTTTGATCGTGAAAAGAATCAGCAAAAGATTATAATTGCTCTAAAAGAGAAGGCGACAACAACCGGTACGCTGACTAATATCGGTAAGGTCACCAGCTTGATGGATGCTCTCGGCAGCAACCTACGGACTAACATTCAAACCAGTGAAATTCGCACTTTGGCCGGTCTGGCGGCTAATATTAAGTCGAGCGACATTCACTCGATTAGCCTACAAGATGCCAATAATAGTGTCGTCAAAACAGGTAACTACAACGGTCAAAGTATCGTTATGCCGGCAGCCGGTATGTATGACTACAGCGAAATTCAGTCATTTGTCTCTCAGAGTCTATCAACCAATCCAGTTGTCCGAGAGGACGCCAAGATTGTGGTATTGAATGGTTCGGGTGTGGCTGGCGTGGGCCAGACTTTGGCGGATAAATTAACCTCCAGCCAGTTTGTTGTCTCGACTGTCGCTAATGCGCCAGATGGCAACTACGGTGATATTGAAATCTATAGCTTGAACTCAACAAAAACAGCTACATTATCGGCTCTTAAGAGCCTATATCCTAAGGCTACTATTAAAACTTCATCGCCACCACTGGCGGTTGCGGGCGGTACTAGCTTCGTCATCGTAGTCGGTTCGGCCAACCGGTAACCAATACTTAATCGTGGTATAATAACAGTTAGTTATGGAATTTCTAAAAACCGTCAGACGTCGATCTTTTCTGAGTGAAGTGATTTACGTCGGTCTAAATATAGCCCTGGCGGTTGCCGTCGTGTTGCTGATAAGAGTAACCGAATCACCCTGGCCAGCTGTCGGTTTAGTGCTGCTTAGCAAATGGCGCGTCTTTGCTGTTCGTCCGCGCTATTGGTTTGTTAATATCCAAAGCAATCTGGTCGATTTTATCGTCAGTGTCAGCTTTGTGGCCTTTTTGTATACATCCTATACCAGCGTTGCATCATCTGGTCAAAGGCTGTTTATAATGGTGGTTCTAACTCTGATGTATATCGGTTGGTTGCTGTTTTTGAAGCCGCGCTCCAAGCGCTCTTATATGGTGGCGCAAGGTGGGGTAGCACTATTTGTTGGCGTGGCCGCACTATATTTATTCGCTTACTCGTTGCCAATGACAATCGTGGTTTTATTAATGTGGCTGATTGGTTATACGACCGCGCGGCATATTTTGTCGAGCTATTCTGAAGAAACTCATATACTCTTCATGAGCCAATTGTGGGCAATAACTTTGGCCGAGATTGGTTGGCTGGCGTATCACTGGACTGTCGGCTATTCGTTACTGGGTATTGTGGGCGTAATGTTTCCTAGAGTCGCCTTGACGGTGATTTGTATCGGCTTTATTACCCTTAAATGCTATGATGCCTATTATCATAACAAAAAAATTCGCAGTAATGATATTCTTCTGCCAATTTTGTTTACGATTGGAATTATCGTTGTTTTACCGCTGATCTTGAATGCACTTGGGGTAAGTGTTCCGGTTGGAATTTAGGCCTGCTGAAAAATCACGCAGTAATTGAGAACTGATATGAATTTCAGACCAGACTGTATGGCGTGAATCGTGAGAGCGGGGTGTTGCTCGGGGTCGGCTTCAAGTATTAAATAACCTTCCGACTTTAGGTTCGATTTAGCCTGGGTTATTAGTTTAATTATTATTTCTATGCCGCCATTATCGGCAAATAGAGCCGTGGCTGGTTCGTAGTCGGTTTCGGGGGAGCGTTCCCAAGCCGGATCGACATAGGGCAGGTTAGCCACGATAAAATCGGCCTTCAGCGGATAATCATCAAGCAGGTTGCTCTTTAAAGTTCTAACCTCGGCGCCTAGTATTTTGGCGTTTTGCCGGGCAACATTTAAAGCGGGCTGGCTGATATCGCTCAGTGTCACATCAAATCCCGGTAACTCTAATTTAAGAGTGATGCCAAGGCAGCCACTGCCCGTGCCAACGTCAATTAGTTCGCGTTGTGTCTGGAAAAGTTCTAGGTTTTCTTCAACCAATGATTTGACGGCACTTACGATATCCTCGGATTCCGGACGGGGGATAAGGGTAGCAGTCGTAACATTAAAAAGGCGGCCAAAAAACTCTTTATAACCGATTATGTAGGCGATTGGCGTGTGATCCAGCCGCAAATCAAGCCGAGCGTTAGCGATTTCTTCGTCACGCAGTTCGATCGGTTGTTCGGGATGAGCGTGCAAGTAGGTTCGACTTTTTTTCAAAGTGTGAGCCAGAATAATCTCGGCATCAAGGCGTGAACTGTCGATACCGCGTAGCTTCAATTGGTCGGCGGCCGATTTTAGCCAATCATTAATTGCTGGCATTGGCGGCGGCAAGCTCACGCTCATAAGATTGCAAGCGCTCGATTAGGTCATCGATGTCGCCGTTCATGGCGGCTGGTATGTTGCTGCGGCTGTAGCCAATGCGGTGGTCGGTGATACGGTCCTGTGGGAAGTTGTAGGTGCGAATCTTTTCGCTACGGTCGCCTGAACCGATTAAGCCACGTCGCTCAGCACTCAGTTTAGCATTTTCTGTATCGATTTTAATCTGTAGCAGGCGAGAACGTAAAACGCCCATGGCTTTATCTTTATTCTTAATTTGTGACTTTTCATCCTGGTTGGTGACCACCATGCCAGTTGGCAGATAGGTAATACGGACGGCGCTATCGGTTGTATTTACCGACTGACCACCATGACCACTGGCGCGGTAGATATCAATTCGCAGGTCACCTGGATTAATTTCAATGTCAGTTTCGGTCGCTTCGGGAAGAACGGCAACCGTAATCGTCGAGGTATGGATACGACCCTGGCTTTCAGTGGATGGAACACGTTGGACACGGTGGACGCCGGACTCAAACTTTAACTTGGCATAAGGCGTGTCGCCCTTGACGGTAAAAATAACTTCTTTGTAACCGCCGGTGTC